>CAMLNJ010000040.1 GCA_946481225.1 uncultured Verrucomicrobiota bacterium
ACGTCGGCGTTGACGGAGCCGCCGCCGCCGAACTGCCAGCGGAAGTCCCAGTCGCTGATCTGGACGATATCCCAGGGGGCGCCGCGGCGCGAGGGGCGCGAGGCATAGACCTGGGATTTGCCGGCGGCGTCGTAGCGGTGGTAGACGACGACGGGGCGTTTCTCGGCGTCGAAGCCGAGGTTGAAGGTCATGTTGATCATGCCCTGCCGGACGGGGGCGGGATCGATGACCTCGGCGGTGTCGAGGGTGATGGGCAGGGGCAGCGGGGTGCCGTCGCTTTTCTCCCAATGCATGAAGTCGGCGCTACGGGCGTAGGAGATCCGGTGGGTGGTGGCGCAGTCGGGGCTTTCGCGCCACATCCAGACGAGGTGAAAGCGGCCGTCGGGTCCGAGGGTCGGGTTCATCGCGTAGGCGTTGCGTTTGCCCTGGCCGTCGAGGAGCGGGGAGGAGAGCAGGTTGACCCAGGCGCGCGAGGTGGTCTCGAGGACGTTGTAGATGTCGGCGCCGTTGCCGCTGCCGCCGTCGCGGTAGCGGAAGAAGAGCTCGCCGGAGCGGTTTTTGAAGAAGACGGGGTAGGTGGTGTTGTTCTCGCGGCGGCCGGTCATGCGGTCGAGGCGCTCGAGCGACCCGATGTCGAGGGGGAGGCGCGACCGGTAGTAGATGAGCGGGTCGTTGTGCATGTTGCCCGAGAGGTGGACGTGGCCGTCCTTGTCGAGGGCGAGGGCGAGGAAGTTGTGGCTGTCCCAGCCGGTGACGTTGGACGGCCGGCCTCCGCGGTTGGCGAGGGGGACGCCTTCGGGCTGAAAGCGTTTCCACTCGGTCTCGTCGAGGCGACGCGAGGCCACGGTGATGCGACGCTCGGCGTCGTAATAGGCGAGGAACTGGTGGCCGCGCTCGGTCACGAAGGCGAAGGTGACGGGGTGGCCGGCCCAGACGCGGTCGACGAGGGACTCGGAGAGGATTTCGGCCGGGGCCGCGGCGGGTGGCGGAGTGTCGTCGCCGTGAAGCGCGGGGAGGACGCAGGCGGCGAGCAGGGCGGGGAGGAGGAGGGATCGCATTGACGGGAAAGGGGAGAGAGCAGGGGAGGGAACGATGGAGCGGGCGAGAGGGAAGAAAGGTCAGACGAGCTGGTCGAGGGCGCGGAGGCGCTCGGGGCTGGACTGGCCGAAGGGCGTTTCGTTGGTGACGGACCACCAAGGGAGGCCGTCGCGACGGACGACGCAGGACTCGCCCTCGAGGGCGACGGAGAAGGCGGCGCCGCCGGAGAGCGGGGCGTTTTCGTCCGCGGTGCCGTCGACCCAGGAGGCGAGCCAGAACTCGCCGGGGCGGTGGACGCCGCGCAGCACGGGCATGGCCGAGAGCGAGGCGAGGAGGTGGGTGTTGGCGCCGAGCTCGACGCAGGCGGCGGAGCGGCCGCCGAGCAGTTCGCGCACGGTGGAGCAGCCGCGGGGCGAACGCACGGTCGGGCCCGCGGGGAGGGCGGGTTGCTGGCGGAGGTGGGCCTTGGTGAAGTAGGGGACGGCGAAGCCGGCCTCCATCGTCCATAGGGCGCGCGCGGACTTGATGTGGTGCAGGCGGACATGGCCCTCGGGGGCGGCCACGAGCCAGGTGCGGACCTCGACCTCGGGCCAGGGTTTCCAGAGGGAGCAGGCGGCGCCCTCGCGGACCTCGGCGGGATGGGCGAAATCGCGGCGGCGGAAGAAGCGCTCGTCGTCGCTCAGCGAGAGTTCGCCGTCGAGGCCGCCTTCGGCGGGTATCGACGCGCCGGAGGTGACGGCGAAGCCGAAGCGGTTTCCGTAGGTGAATTTCGAATACTTATGGGGGGCGTTTCGCGGCCAGTCGAGAACACGCTGGCCCGGGGCGAGGGCGACGACGTCGCGGGAGCGGGGGTCGGTGGCGAGGACGAGGCGGGAGCCGGGGCTGGTGAGCGCGGCGCGGCGCGGCGGGAGGGGCGCTTCGTCGGCCTGCCAGAAGGGGTGGGTCTCGGGCAGCGCGAGGGGGAGAAAGGCTTTGAGCGCCCAGTAGGGGGAGCCGGGCGAGTTGTAGCTCTCGGCCATGAGGATGTTCGGGTAGGCGTAGCCGATGGTGAGCAGGCCGGTCTCGGTGAAGATGGGTTGTTGCATCCACCAGCGCAGGTGGCGGAGGTAGAGCCCTTTGATGACGGGCCAGGGGAGCGCTTCGACGCCGGCGTAGGCGAGGCCGCCCCAGAAGGCGCCTTGGGCGAAACGGTAGGCGAGACTGCGGCCGAAGGGCAGGGCGGAGCCGTCGGCGGCGAAGTAGTGCTGGAACTCGCGGGCGAAGAGGCGGGCGCGCTCGACGATGCGGGCGGAGCGCGCGGGGTCGGCGGAGGAGGCGAGGCGGGCGTAGACGAGGCCGTAGAAATGGATCGCCATCGGCACGTAGTAGTCGCCGGTGCGTCCGTCGCGCCACGGCGCGCCCTCGGGACCGTCGGTGGACCAGCCGTCGCGAAGGTAGAAGGACTCGACCTGGGCGAGGTCGGAGTTGAGCACGTTCTCGTCCCAACCTTCGCCGACCTGGTGGAGGCCGAGTTGCACGAGGACGCGGAAGAAGAGCCAGTTGCTGCGGACGAGCTTCACCTTGTGGATGTGGCGCAGCCAGGCGACGAGGTTGGCGCGCTGGGTGGCGGAGAGCGGTTTCCACAGCTCGTCGGGGGCGAGGGCGAGGGCGAAGCCGAAGGCGCCTTGCTCGACGCTGCGCTGGTCGTAGTCGCCGGCGAGGCCCCAGTATTCGGGATGCTTCGGGTCGGTGCCGTTGACGAGGCCCTCACGCCAGAGGTCCCAGCGGTCGAACTTGCCGCCGCCGGCGGCGAGGGGGGCGAGGCCCCAGAGCGGACGGCTGTAGCCCTCGAGCGCGCTGGCGGGGTCGCCGTAGCTCGCGCGATTGGCGGCGAGCTCGACGCGGGCGCGGCCGGGCGAGAAGTGGCCGTAGAGCGGCTCGACCATGTCCTGGAGGAGGCGGCGGAGGTCGTCGCGGTTGCGGAGGGGGTTGGTTTTGAGGCGTTCGTTGACGGTCACGGGGAGGAGGGGGAGGGGCGAGGAGCAGGGGGCGAGGAGCGAGGAGAAGGGGGCGGAGGACGAGGGGTTAATTTAGGAGGCTGGTCCCAGGCCGTTGACCTCGATGGTGACGATGGATTGCGGCGGCAGTTTCCACGAGGCGGAGGCGGCGTTTTCCGGTTCCTCGGGCAGGCGGCGGTAGCGGCTTTTGCCCAAGGGCTCGGTGATCCAGCGCTGGGCGCGGGGAGCGCGGGGATCGAAGGCGGAGAGATCGAGGCGGAGATCGGCGGGGCGTTTCGCTTCGTTGAGGGCGACGACCACGAGGCGCCGTGCGGCGGTGTCGAACGCGGCGACGGTCCGCCAGTCCTCGGTGGCGAGCAGTCGCATGCCGGGGCGGATGTGGCGGCTGTAGTGGGCGAGGACGAAAAACTTGGGGTTGGCGCGGCCGATCTTCGCGCGGTCGAGATCGGCGGGGATCAGCCCCCAGCCGCCGTTCGCGCCGCCGTCGAAGGGTTGCCAGTAGCACCAGACGGAGGGGCGGAGCCAGTGGAGATCGAGTTGGAGATTGGCCGCGAGATCGAGGCCGTCGGCGCGCGGGTCGCCGTATTCGGAATTCCAGAGGCGTTTGCCGGCCTGGCGCACGACGAGATCGTGCAATCGGTCGCGCTGTCCTCCGCGGCCTTGGTAGCCGTGGACGTTGACCTGCGAGACGAGGGCGCGGGTCTCGGGGGAGAAGGCGTTCCACGTTTCCACGGCGTGATCGTAGGAGGTCTCGTCGGAGGCGGCGATGGGGAGCGAGGCGAGGCCCTGGCGGTCGAGCGCGGCGCGGAAGACGGGGAGGAAGGCGGCCATCGAGGAGCACTCGAAGAAGCAGCCCTCCTGCTTGCCGTCGGCGTGCCAGTAGTGGGCGCTGGGTTCGTTGAAGGGATCGACGCTGGTGAAGGCGACGCCCCACTGGTCGCGGGCGCGACGGGCGACGGCGGCAAGGTAATGGGCGAAATCGGCGTGGCGTTCGGGCGGGAGGTTTTCCTGGTCGGCCTTGGCGGCGCCGGAGGGGTTGCGGTTGGCGCACATCCACCAAGGCGGGGAGTTGGAGAACAACTCGAAGCGGTCGGCGCCCCGGTCGCGGGCTTTTTTCAGCATGGCGCGCTGCTTGGCGTCGACGTTCCAGTTCCAGCTTGAGGAGGCGGGGTCGGGGTTCTTGCCGTCGAGCCAGAAGGCTTCGATCTGGCGGAAGGGGCGGATGGTTTTGGAGACGACCATGCGCCGGCCGTCGACCTCGTCGCCGCTGCAGGCGCCGGCGTTGTAGCGGGCCACGGTGAGGCCGAGGCCGGGAAGGAGTTCGTCGCCGAATTTGACCGCGCGGGTGGTGAAGAGAAGGTCGGCGATGTCGTCGCGGTCGCCGAAGACCTTGGCCCACCAGCAGAGCGAAGTGCCCCAGCCCTCCCATGTGCCGGTGGTCGACGAGGGCTTCGGCGCGAGAGTGAGAACCGGCTCGGCGCCTTGGGCGGCCGCGGGAGCCTGCACCTGGAGAAAGAGCCCCGCGGCGAGCGCGACCAAGCGGAGGAGACGGGGGCGTGACATGGGCTCGGGGACGGGGCGGGGCAAAGCGGGGCGTCGAAATTCGAAAGACGGGTGACGCGCGGTCAGTTACGAAATGAGAGGCGAGACGGGCGCGAGTGCCAAATGGGCAGGGGCGCATTTACCGTAAACTTTCGAGGGGAATGGACGTGATGCCACTCACCCTGCGAGTTCAGTTTTTGTGAGCGATTTAGGAAACCCATAGCCGTATTCAGATGACGGATTGTTTGCCGCGAAAGAACACAAGGAGCGCAAAGAAGAACGATTTCGTCTGTGTGTTTTTGCGATCTTTGCGTTTTTTTGCGGCTACACTTCTGGCTAAAATGCTCCAACGAAAAGATCACGAAGAGCTCGGCGGTTGAAGCCACGGATGGGCATGGATGGCGCGGATAATGGAATTCTACAGAGCCGTGAATTCACCCGCAGGGCGATGGGGGGGCTGTGCTAGCGGCGTGCTGACGAAAAAAGCCTCCCGGCGAATGGCCGGGAGGCTTGGGGAAGAGGCGACCGATCCGCTTTCTCGATCAGGGGCTCGTGTAGGTGACGGAGAGACGCAGGAAGCGGCGGGTGCCGGCGGTGCCGAGGTTGACGTTGTCCGTATAGGTCGAGGTCGAGCCGACGGTGTTGGTGGAACCGGTGGCGGTGACGAAGCCGCCGACGAGGTCGGCGCCGCCCTGCACCGTGTAGGTGAGTGCGGGGTCCTCGGGGCTGCGGCGCGAGAAGGTGAGCGTCAGGAAGTTCCCCGAGCGGGAGACGACGACCGGGCTGGCGCCGGCGGCCTTGGGATCGGAGCCGAGGGCGTATTCGAGGAGGTTGGCGAAGCCGTCGCCGTCGTAGTCCTCGGTGTCGCCGGCGAGCACGTCCGCGGTGTCGTCGTGGACGCCGAACTGGTCGAAGCGCCAGGTCTGGAGGGCGGTGTGCGCGGCGGCGCTTACGGTGAGGACGCCGGTGGTCGCGTTGAAGCTGAGGCCGGCGCCGTCGATGGAGCCGGTCCAGGTGCCCGAGGAGTCGGTCAACGAGACTGGCGAGGTCGTGGCGGAGCTGGTGGCGGTGACGGCCGAGAAACCGCCGGCGCCGGTGCCGCCGATCTGGAACAAGGTGTAGCTGCCCTCGGCGAGGGATGAGCCGAAGGCAAGCTGGAGGGTGCCGCCGAGGCCGAGGGCGCCGCCGGTGTTCACGCCGTCGTGCTCGGTGCCGCGGGTGAGGCCGTTGATCTCGAGGCGGGTGGTGGAGCCGGCGTTGAGGGTGAGGGCGCCGGAGGCGGTGAGGACGCCGACGGTGTCGCCGGGGGCGAGCGTGCCGTCGACGGTGACGGCGCCGGCGAGGGTGCCGGAGCCGCCGAGGGTGGCGCCGGAGGCGACGGAGACGGCGTTGGCGGCGTTGGAGAGGGCACCGTTCACGAGCAGGGAGCCGGCGTTGACCGTGGTGCCGCTGGAGTAGGTGCTGTTGCCGGTGAGCGTCAGGGAGCCGGTGCCGACCTTGGAGAGGATGATCTTGGTTCCGACGCCGTCCGCGATGGTGCCTTCGAAGGTGGTGTCGGTGTTCAGGTCGCCGATTTTGACGGTGGCGATGCCTTGGGCGCCGTTGCCGCCGCGGAAGAGCGAATTGGCCACGCCGGAGAGGGAGCCGAGCTCGAGGGTGTAGGTTCCGCTGGTGCTGCCGGTGTTGTAACCGGCGATCACGCCTTGGGAGCTGCCCTGGGCGCTCGCGATGACGTAGGCGGTGTTTTTGCTGGTGGCGGAGGGGGTGTTGAACGAGGTCGAGGCGAGGGTGTTGTTGTGGGTGAAGGTGCCCGCGAAGGCGGTCCAGTCGCCGGTCAGCGTGGCGCCGGTGCTGGTGACGGCGCCGGTGCCGAGGAGGTTGTTGGAGACTGTGCCCGCGCCGGCCAAGCCGAGGGTGCCGCCGCCGTTGACGGTGACGTTTGTGCCGGCGCCGCCGAGGTTGAGCGCGGTGGAGAGGGTGCCGCCGTCGATGGTGGTGCCGCCTGTGTAGGTGTTGGCTCCGCCGAGGGTGAGAACGCCCGCGCCGGTTTTGGTCACGCCGCCGGTGCCGGTGATCGTGGCGGCGACGGTGTGGTTGCCGGCGAGGTTGTAGGCCAGCGTGCCGTTGTTGACGATGCTGGCGCTGGCGATGGAGCCGTCGGTGGTGCCGTCGCCGAGCTGGAGGGTGCCGCCGTTGATCGTGGTCGCGCCGGTGTAGGTGTTGGCCGTGGTGATCGTGAGCGTGCCGGAGCCGCTTTTGACGAGGGTGCCGGTGCCGGAGATGAAGCCGCTGCCGGAGAAGGTGTAGTCGTTGATGTTGTCCACCGTGACGGAGGCGGGCTGGAGGGCTCCGCGGGCGTTGGAGAGCGTGATGACGCTGGCCGAGGCGGGGTTGTTGAAGACCACGGAGTCGGCGTTGAAGAACTTGGCGTCGTCCTCGGCCCAGGTGGTGCTTTGGCCTATGTCCCAAGTGCCGCTGGTGGTGTTCCAAGTGCGGGTGCCGATCGTTCCGACGGTCGCGGTGACCTTGGTGCCGGTGTTGGCGAAGGAGGCGCGGCTGGTGGATGTGAGGTTGGCGAGGTTGAGAAGACCGCCCGCGTAGTTGAGGACGTCGTAGGTCGAGCCGCTCGTCGGTGTGCCGTTGAAGGACACGGTGGTGAGGCCGGCGAAATCGACGCCGCCGTTCACGGTGAGCGCGGTGCCGGTGAGATTGACGAGTATGCCGGCGCCTGTGTTGGTCACGAGCGAACCGGAGGTGGCGCCGCCGACGCCGCCGATGGTGCCGCCGCTGTTGACCACGATGTTGCCGGCGTTGGTGGAATTGAGCAGGAGGCCGCCGGCGTTGACGGTGGTGACGCCGACGTAGGTGTTGGCGCCGGAAAGGGTGAGCGTGCCGTTGCCGCTCTTGGTCAGGCCGCCGCCGCCGGTGCCGTTCAGGAGCGGCTTGGTTGTCCCGATGTTGAAGCCGTTGCTGTCGATGGTGACGCCTGCATTGACGTTCACGTTGAGGGTGCCGGAGTTCAGGGTGTCGATGAAGTTGGCCTCGTTGCGGTTGGCGCGAAGGGTGCCGCCGTCGAGATTCAGCGTGCCGACGGCGCCGGCGGCGCCATTGCCCACGACGATCTTGGGCGTGATGAGCGTGCCGCCGATGTTGGCGACGCCCACCGATCCGGCCTGACGGGCGATGCTGAATCCTTGGGTGCTGGCGGTGTTGGTCACCGACACCGTGGCGCCCGACTCGATGTTCAGGGTGACCGTTCCGGAGGGTGCCGTCGTGCCGGAGCCGCCGGCGACGGTCAACGCGCCGCCGCTGACGTTGGTGCCCGAGGACGCGGTCGTGAGAAGACCGCCGCTCTTTACGTTGAACGTGACGCTGTTGGGGTCGTATTCGCCGATGCGGATACCGTCGTTGTTCGAGGTGTTGGAGACCGTGCCGTAGAGGTTGACCGTGCCCGAGCCCGTGAAGCGTATTCCGCCGTTGTTGGCGCCGGCGTTGTTATCGCGGAGGAGAGAGGCTCCGGCGTTGATGTTCAGGACGGCGCCCGGCTCGACGTGGATCTGGGAGGAGGTGCTAAGGGCGCCGCCACCGTTGGCTTTCACAACGGTGGAATCGCTTCCGGACCCGATGTTGAAGGTCTTGCCGGCGGCGACGAAAATCTGAGACGCGGCGGGGGTGAAGGTGCCCGAGCCGGTGGTCGTGGTAAATGTAAGCGTGAGGAAATTGCCGCCGCTGTTGACCAAGGTGTAGCCGTCGGCGGTCACGTTTAGATTGGACGCGATGATGGGCGCGCCGGTCGTGAGGGTGTAGGCGCCATCCGCGCCTCCCAGGGTGGCGGTGAACCCCGTGTTGGCATTCGTGGTGGTGGTGTTCACCCAGGCGGTGTTGGCGGATCCGTTCCACCAGTTCGTATCGGAGGTGGTCCAAGTCCCGGTGCCTCCTTGGGCACCGGAGGTGACAGTGTCCGCGTCCCAAGTGAGATCGGCCGCGGTGGCGATCGACGAGGCGGCGAGCAGCGTGGCGGCGACGAGGCCGGACTGGGGAAGGGCCGAGAGGGCGGCGAGGAGACGCGACGAGGCGGAGCGGAATTTCAGGTGGGAGGCCATGGGAGGGGCGGGACGCGAGCGAGGGAAAGATTAGGAACGAGGAGAAGGAGATGCTCTGAGCAGGTCGGGACTACGAAAAAGCCCGCCCGGGATCGGGCGGGCTCGAAGAGAAGGCGCTGCGAACTCAGGCGCGGCGACGGCGGCGGGAGCCGACAACGCCCAAGCCGGCTAGACCGGCCAGCGCTGCGAAGGCGGAGGGTTCGGGGACGGCGGAGATCGCCAGATCGCCGCTGTTGTTGTCGAAGACGTAGTTCCAGCTGGCGCTGCCGGCGGTCCAGCCGCTTCCGGTGATGGTGGGTGCAGCGCCAAAAGTCTCGGCGAACGTGCCGCCGACGCTCACGGAGCCGAAGGTGCCCGATGGTGAGGTGAAAGCGCCGCCGAAGAGATCGTAGGTGCCTGCCGCGATCGGAGCATCGAAGAGTAGGCTGAGCGTGCCACCGTAGGTGAGCGCTCCGCCTACGTCCACGCCGTCATACTCGGTGCCGCGGGTGGCGCCATTGATTTCGAAGGCCGAGGTGGAAGTCCCGCCCAAGGTGAGGTCGCCGGAGAACGTGATGACGCCAGGAGAGTTACCGGGGGAGAGCGTGCCGTTGACTGTGGTGGCGCCGGCGATGGTGCCGGAGCCGCCGAGGGTGGCACCGGAGGCGACTGCGACAGTGTTGGCGGCGCTGGTGAGCGAGCCATTCACGAGCATGGTGCCGACATCGACATTGGTGCCGCCGCTGAAGTTGTTGGTGCCGTTGATAGTGAAGGTGCCGGAACCGACTTTGGTGAGGGCGAGGACCTTTGTGGCGCCGTTGTTGAGGTTGCCGGCAATGGAGGTGCTGGTTCCGAGATTACCGACTTCAAGGGTTGCCGTTCCGGTGGCTGAATTGCCGCCGCGGATGTTTCCGGCCGTGCTGGAGAGCGAGCCCATCTTGACGGTGTAATTTCCGTTGGCGGCGAAGATGAGTTCGCCGGCAGAGATCGTGTAGGCGACGTTCTGGCTACCAGAGGTGGCGGAATTGAACTGGGAATTGCTGGTGCCGGAGCTATGGGTGAAGGTGCCGCTGAGCCCCGTGTGGTCGCCAGTGAAGAGAACTGCGCCTGTGCCCGTAGTGACACGGAGATTGGCATTCGTGCCCGAGACGGCCCCGGAGAGCGTCAGGTTGTTGGTGGAGCTATTAACGATGTTGAGGTTGCCGTTGCCGGCGATGGCTATGGGAGCCGAGATGATCGAGGCATTGTTGTTCGTGGTGTTGAGCTTCGAAATACTCGCATCACTCGCGCCGTTATCGAAGGTCAGGGTAAATGCACCGCCAGCGGCGATCGTTTTGATGCCGGCGCCGTTGGTGCTGCCGATGTTGGAGATCGCACCGATTGTAATGTTTTGATCCAGATTGATCGTCTGGTTATTGGCGCCGGCTCCGTTGGAGAGGTTGGCAACGTCGCCGACCGCGTTGGGGAAGGCGCCGGCTGGAGTGGCGTTCCAGTTATTACCGTTGGTGACGTCGCCATTCAACGTGGTGTTGTTCCACGAAAACGGGGAGGCGGAGGCGATACCGCGCGCCCAAGTGTAAGTGGCGGCGGAGAGCGGCTGGGCGAGAAGCGCACACGCGGCGGTGAACGCGGCTTTTTTGGCCAATGCAGAGGAACGCGAATACATGTCGATGGGGAGGATGCTTAGCCGAAGGCTAAAGGATTTGTTTTTGCGATGGACCGCCGGGGGAGCGGGGAAGCCATGTGCTGGGGGGTGGCTTCCGAGCCGTTGAGTGTCCGGCGTTGCATGCTGTCGCAAGGGAGCGGGGTTTTTAGCGTATAGCGACTCGGGGGATCGCCCAGGATGGGCCGAGGGTGAGTGCCGGGAGCTTTACGCTATAGCGACGTCGCCGCTGTGTCTTGTGCCGCCCCCCGACCGCGGGCCGTGCTTCGCCTTATGATTAAATACGCACTCCCGCGGCCCTGTTCGCGGCCTTTCCCCCTTATTTCGGTGCCGCTGCATCCACCCCGGTTTACGATCTCTCCCTGACGGTCGGCGACGGTTTTGGCGCCAGCTCCTTTGATTTGACGCCGTTGGAGGCAGGAACAACGCCGATGGCCAAGGCGATATGGCCGTGGCTACAGCTAAATTATTTGATGTGTTCTAAAGATACGCGGCGCGTTTAAGGGGCGTCGGCAAATGCACACTTGGCTCGACTGCGCCGGGTGGGTGTGGCGCGGCGACTGCCGGCCGACGCTACGGTTTGCTGCTTGCCCCAGCTGGCGCGGGGTCGGGGTCGAGCACGACCTCGTCGTCGGGGCCGGGGCGGCCGGAGGCGACGTAGGCGCCGAGGGCGCGGTTGTTTTGATAGGGCGCGGCCACGAGGCGCGCGGTGGGCTCGAGCGTGTCGGGCTTGCGCGCGATCAGGCGGGCGCCGTCGAGCGATCTCGCCGCCCGGAAATGCGGGACGAACTCGATGACGGCCGTGGCGTCGTCGGCGTTGTAGCGCAGTATCCGGCCGATCTCGATGTGCCGGGGCGCGACGATGAGCGGCTCGGGGCGCGGTGCCGCTTTCTTTTTGCCGATCACCGGGAGCGAGGAGCAGCCGCCGAGGGACAAGGCCAGCGCGAGCGCCGCGAGGGCAAAGAAAAACGCCCCGGTCGCGGGATGGTTGCGACGGCGGGGCGTGGGCATGGCGGCGAGGCGCGGGTGGCTGATCGCGTTGAGAGGCGCTGCGGAGACGCGGCGAAACGGCTCCGCCGTTCCGCTACATTTTTGGGAAGACGGGCTTGTTGGCCTGGACCTGCTTGATGAGGTTTTGCGCGTTGTCGGGCTGCTCGGCGTCGAAGAAGCCGGTGAGCTGGCGGAGGCGCGTCGGGTGGCGCATCTTGCGCAGGGCCTTGGCCTCGATCTGGCGGATGCGTTCTCGGGTGACCTTGAACTGCTTGCCGACTTCCTCGAGGGTGCGGCTGTAGCCGTCCACGAGGCCGAAGCGGAGGGAGAGCACGCGGCGCTCGCGCTCGGTGAGCGAGTCGAGCACGTCGACGATCTTTTCGCGGAGGAGCGAATAGGCCGTCATGTCGTAGGGATTCTCGGCGCTCTTGTCCTCGATGAAGTCGCCGAAGCTGGTGTCGTCGCCGTCGCCGACGGGCGAC
>CAMLNJ010000041.1 GCA_946481225.1 uncultured Verrucomicrobiota bacterium
ACGGTTTCCCGCCTCCGCCGGACCGAGTTATTTACAAGACATGGCCTAACGAAGCAATGGCGGGATTTGCCGGTCGGAAGGTGATGCGACGACGACCGCTTACTGGCGGATGATCTGCGCCGAGAATCCGGTGGAATCGAAGCTGCTCTCGCCGTTCTGGTTCACGGTGAAGTCGACCTTGCTGCCGACCTTCAGGGCGACGTTGGTGACGGTGAACTGGTCGGACTCGTCGGGCCTCAGGACGCGGCTGTAGACGTGGGTGCCATCGACGTAGATGTTGATGCCCACGCCGTCGCCGCCGCCGGCGCGACTGACCTTGCAGCTGAGGGTGGCGGTGGCGGCCACGGGGCTCGTCCAGCGGCGCACGGCCCAGTTGGAGCTGGGGTGCATCTGCTCGACGGCGATGAAGTGCCAGGTGTTGTCCAGCCAGCAGACGGCGTTGTCGCCGGCGTAGTCCCAGCGCATGGCGGTGAACTTGGCGGGGTCGTAGGGACCGGAGCCGATGTTGGCGCTGCCGTAGGACCAGCCGTTCTTGCCCTGCTCGTTGGTGTAACCGGAGAGCGAGTCGGCGAGGAGGGGGTTGCCGGCGTCGCTGACGGCGGACACGGCGCCGCGGACGAACTGGGCGTTGCGGTCGATCTTGAGCTTCACGACGCCGCCGGAGGGCGAGACGGAGCGGGACTGGCCCATGATGTCGGTGACGATGAGGGGGGAGCTGGTCTTGAGCGACACGGTGACGGGGCGGGCGGACCAGATGACGGTCATGCGGCCGGTGCCTTTCTGGAAACGGAAGGCGCGGGTGCCGGAGGTCGTGCCGGTGAAGCGCGAGTGGAAGGCGTAGCCCTTCAGCTGGCGGATCAGGTTGGCGTAGGCGACGTAGGCCGGGTGGGGGACGAGGGCGCCCTTCGCGTCGTTGGGGGAGGCGAGGAGACCGCGATGGGGGAAGGCGTGGTCGTCGACACCGAGGTAGTAATACATGCGCTCGACCTTCTGGCTGAGCATGAGGGTGACGATCTGCGCGAGGTAGGTCGCGGCCTCGGCCTGCAGCTCGGGGCGGGTGGTATCGTGGCTGAATTCGCTGGCCCAGATCGGCTTCTCGGCGCCGTTGTTGTGGCGCTTGATCAGCTCGCGGAGCTCGGCGATCTCGGCGTCGACGCCCTCGGGGGTGTTGCGATAGGGGTGGACGGAGACGACGTCGAGGAAGGGCATCGCGCCTTGGGCGAACACGTCGCGGAGGAAGCCGTGGGTGACGGGCACGGTGCCGCCGGCGACGATCTTCACGTCGTTGCGGACGGAGCGGATGCGGTTGGCGGCCTGCTCGAGCATGCGCTTGTAGTAGGCGGGCTTGTTCGAGGTGGCGGGGCCGGCGATGAAGGTGCCGGCGTTGTATTCGTTCCAGATCTCGACGGCCTTCAGGCCGGGATACTGGCGCACGATGTCGGCGCCGTAGTTGGCGTAGCCGGCGCGGCCCGAGTCGGTGTGGGGCGCGGTGAACATGCCCGCGCTGAAGTCATACATCGGGTTGCTCCAGTCCAGGGTGATGAAGGGCTGCATCTTGGCCGCGACGCCCTTGGCCATGAAGTTGGTGAAGGTCGTGGGATACTTGTATTGCAGCGGCTGGGTCTCGATGTGCTCCCAGTATTGCTCGTCGCGGAAGTGGGCGATGCCGGCGCGGGCGAAGAGCTCGTAGACGCGCTGGTCGCCGCTCTGGGCGCTGTGGGTCTGCACGCCGAAGGGCGAGACCTCGGAGCCGGTGAGCAGGAGGGGCGTGAGGACGGCGAAGGCGGTGGACTTTTCGGAGACCACCGAGCCGGAGCGCTTCTCGACGATCTTGAGGTCGAAATAGCCGCGGCGGCCGAGGGCGGGACTGATGGTGGCGCGGCCGGAGGACGGGGTGGTGGCGCCCGACTTGACCACGTTGCCCGCGAAGTCTTTCGCGGTCCACTCGAGGCGATCACCGTCGCACTGGACGGGGATGGTGACGGTCTCGGTGCTGAGGAAGATGTTACCGGTCTTCGACTGGCTCAGGTTGATCGCGGCCCCCGCGAAGGGAACGATCATGAGGGTGGCCAGGGAGAGGAGGAGGTTGCGTCCGTGCTTAGATGTCATTTTTCTTACTGCGATTTCCTGTTAGTAGCCCCGGGTGCCGACCGGATGAGCGGCATGAGAGATATTCCGAATGGTGACCTGAGGGGGTCCCCGAGGAGGGCGCTGGAGAATCCAGTATGACCCAGCGGACGATTCTCCGGTATCGGGGACGGGAATTTAAGAGTCGGTTGACAGCCTTCCCTAGGGAGGCGGGGTTTTTGCAGCGGCTTGCGGATTTTTCTTCGGTGAAAAGCCCTTCAAACCATCGGATTTCGGCCTGTGGTAGTTCTGCGCAGCGCCCGTTTTTTCTGCCGTCCGGCCGGTAAGGCGAAACGCCTCGCGCGATGAGCGGCGCGGCTGCAAAACGCACCCGGCCGGCGGCGCGTGAATCCGTCGTTTGAATACGAGCGGGACTGCGGGCCAACGCCTTGCGCGAGGCTTGGCGCGGCTGGCATCCGGTGTGCGAGGGGAGGCGGACGGAGCGTTCGCGGCCTTCTCGTCCGCCGCCCCGCCCAAACCCAATACCGCCATGAACAAGATCCTCTCGCTCGTCTTCCTCGTCGTGGGCGCCGTTCTGCTGGTCTACGGGCTCAACGCATCCGATTCGGTCGCCTCCAATGTCAGCGAGGCGGTGACCGGCACGCCGACCGACAAGAGCATGTGGCTCGTCATCCTCGGCGCCGTGGGCGTGATCGCCGGCGGCGTGGGCTTTTTCGCCGGAAGAAAAAGCTAGGCCGGGTTAGTTTAACCGCGCCCGCCGCCGATGCCGTGAACATCTGCCACTTCACCAACACCTTTCTCCCGCACGTGGGAGGCGTGGCCCGCGCGGTCCAGACCTTGCTGGAGGACCAGCGCGAGGCGGGGCATCGCGTGCTCGTGGTCGCCCCGGAATTCGCCGAGGGCAAGGCGCCGCCGCGCGTGGAGCGCTCGGTGGTGCGCATCGCGGCGCTCACCCATTTCAACGACAGCGACTTCTCGGTGAGCCTGCCCCTCGCCGCGGCGTTGGAGGAGCGGTTGTCGGATTTCCCCGCGGACCTGATCCACGCGCACCATCCCTTTCTCCTCGGGGACACGGCGCTGCGCGAGGCGGCGAAGCGAGGCGTGCCGGTGATCTTCACGCACCACACGCTCTATGAGCACTACACGCACTACCTGCCGATGCAGAGCGAGTCGGCCGGCGAGTTCGCGGCCGAGGTCGCGACCCGTTTCGCCAACCGCTGCGCGGCGGTCGTCGCCCCGAGCCGGAGCGTGCGCGACCTGATCGTCGCCCGCGGCGTCACGACGCCGGTGCATGTCATTCCCACGGGCATCGACACCAAGCTGCTCGGCTCCGGCGACGGCCAGGCCGCCCGCGCGGCGCTCCATCTGCCGGAGGACGCGCCGGTGATCGGGCACCTCGGGCGCCTCGCGGAGGAGAAAAACCTGCGCTACCTTTCGGCGGCGATCGGGCTCGCGTTGCAGGCCCGCCCGGAGGCGCGCGCCTTGATCGTCGGGGACGGGCCGGCTCGCGCGGAAATGGAGCGCGCCTTCGGCACCTTCGGGGTCGCGCAACGCGTGGTTTTCGCCGGAAAACTCACGGGACGCCGGCTGCGCGACGCGTGCGCCGCGATGGACCTTTTCGCGTTCGCCTCTCTCTCCGAGACGCAGGGCCTCGTGCTCGCCGAGGTGATGGCGGCGGGCGTGCCGGTCGTGGCGCTCGACGCCTCGGGGGCCCGCGAGATGATCCGCGACGGAAAAAACGGCCGCCTGCTGCCCGCGAACGCGCCGGAGGATGTTTTCGCGCGCGTGTTGGTGAACGGCTTGCGACGCGTCGCGACGCGCCTGCGCTGGGCCGAGGCGGCGCGCCGCACCGCGGCCACGGTGGATCGCGAGCGCACCAATCGCCGGCTTCTGGCGCTTTATGAAAGCGTGGTGCGGGAGCAGGCGCGCGAGGGTCCCGCGTCGGCGCTCAATCCGGCGCTGGCCCGCATCGTCACCGAGGGCCAGATCATCGCGGACAAGGCCGGCGCCTTCCTCCGCGCAGTCACCGGCGGATCGACCGCCGACACGGTCGCCGCAAGCGCCGCCCCGGCCGGGGCTCAATCCGGTCTGATGCCGGCCGCGCCGTCATGATCGGGCCGCTCGCGCCGCGGGCCGACGAGGCGGCGCCACCGGTGCCGGAGGGTCCTTCGGATTGGAGCGCGTGGTGGAGCCGGCGGGCGGGGGGCCTGACGCGCCGGCAGATCGCCAAGGGGCTCCTGGCGGCGCTGGTGCTGCTGGCGCTCGCGGTCGGCGGACGGAGCGTGGATTTCGATGCGTTCCACGCGTGGACGAAGCGGTTGCCGGCCGCGGCCGTGGCGGCGTTGGTCGGGGTGCTGCCCTTGGTCGGGTTTCCGGTGAGCGCGCTGCATCTCGCGGCGGGGCTTCGCTTCGAGTTCTGGGTGGCGCTTCCCCTCGTGGCGGCGGCGACTTTGGCGCACCACACGGCTTCTTGGGCGTTGGCGCGAGCCTTGCCGGAACGGTTTTTCACCCGACTGGATCCATGGCGCAGAAAATTGGAGGGGGCGGGGCATCGGCAGGCGGCGGTCCTGTGCTGCCTGCTGCCGGGCATGCCCTACACCGTGCAGCTCTACCTGCTGCCCGTCATAGGCGCGCCCTTGCGCGTCCTGTGTTTCGTGAGCGTGCCGCTGCACACGACGCGGGCGAGCGTGACCATTCTGCTCGGCACGCTCAGCGATGAGCTGACGCCGGGCCGCGTGGCGGCGCTGGTCGCGTATTACATCGTCGTGTTCGTCATCTGCGGGATCATCCTGGGCCGTTTGCGTCGCGCCTTGGCGGCGGAGCCCGCGGCGGCGGGATCGGAAGCCGTCCGGCCGGATAGTCCGGAAAATAACTCCTCGGGCGAGGGGACCGCGCCTATGGCGGCGCGCGCCGGGAAGGACTAGGCTTCGGCCTTCTTCGTCCATGAGACTTTCCCCCGCCCATCTGCGTCGTTACAAGGACATCGCCCTTCTTTTCCTCAGATACGGCCGCGGCGACCTCGCGCGGCATGTCCGCGACAGCCAGGACGATCTCGACGCGCCGGACACCGGAGCGGGAACGACCGGCGCCGCCGCCCCGGACGCGGCGAGCGACGCGCGCCCCGAGCAACTGGCCGGCGATCTCGAGCGACTGGGGCCGACCTTCGTGAAAATCGGCCAGATCCTCGCGGGGCGACCGGATCTGCTGCCGGCGCGCTACCGCGACGCGCTCGCGCGGCTTCAGGACAAGGTCGCGCCGTTTTCGACCGATGAGGTGGAGGCGATCTTGTTCAACGAGCTTGGAGTGCGCGTCTCGAAGGCCTTCTCGCATTTCGAGCGAACGCCGCTGGCCGCGGCCTCGCTGGGGCAGGTGCACCGGGCGACGATGCGCGACGGGCGCGAAGTCGTGGTGAAGGTGCAGCGGCCGGGCATCCGCGCGGTCATCGCGACCGATTTCGAGGTGCTGGCCGACGCGGCCGCGATGCTCGAGAAGCATACGGAGGCGGGGCGGCTCTATCGCTTCACCGAACTCGTGGAACAGTTTCGGCGCACGCTGCGCGACGAGCTCAACTACGAGCAGGAGGCGGCGAACATGGAGCGGATCGGGCGCAGCCTGGACGAGTTTTCGCGCCTGCACGTGCCGCGGCCGGTGCAGGGTTATTGCTCGCCGCTCGTCCTTACGATGGCGCACGCCCCCGGGCGCAAGATCACCGCGCTCAGCCCGCTGGCGCGCATCGACCTCGACGGCGCGGGGCTGGCGGACGAGTTGTTGCGGGCCTACCTGAAACAGGTCCTCGTGGACGGGCTTTTCCACGCCGACCCGCATCCGGGGAACATCTTCGTCACCGACCAAAATCACCTTGCCTTGCTGGACTTCGGCATGGTGGGCCGGGTCACGCCGGCGCTGCGCGAGCAGTTGTTGAAGCTGCTGATGGCGATCAACGAGGGGCGCGGCGAGGTCGCGGCCGAGGTGCTGCAGGCGATGGGGGAGACGGCCGAGGCCACCGTGGACACGAACGCGCTTGCGCGGGCGGTTTCGACGATCGTCGCGCGCCAGCCGCAGGCCGACCTTCAGGACCACGCCGTGGGTCGCGCGCTGCTGATGCTCGACTACCACGCGCGCCGGCACCGGCTGCATCCGCCGCCGGAGCTGAGTCTTCTCGGGAAGACCTTGCTCCAGCTCGACGAGGTGGGGCGCACGCTCGATCCCTCGTTCAAGCCCGGGGAGTCGATTCGCCGGCATCTCGGCGAGATCATGGCGGCGCGTATCCGAGACGACCTTACGCGCGGGAATTTTTTCGGCACCCTGCTCGAGGCGAAAAACTTCGCGGCGGGCCTGCCCGGTCGGCTGAACCGGGTGATGGAGAACCTGGGCCGGCGCGAGTTCGAGCTCACCGTGAAATCGCCCGAGACGGACCAATTGCTCGCGGGCATGCGCAAGATCGCGAATCGCATCTCGGCGGGCATCGTGCTGGCCGCGCTGATCGTGGGGGCGGCTTTGTTGATGCGCGTGGAGACGGATTTTCGGGTGCTCGGCTATCCGGGCCTCGCGATGTTGTGTTTCGCGGGCGCGGCGGCGGGCGGAGTCTGGCTGGTGGTCGCGACCTTTTTGTCCGACGCGCGCGATCCGGAGCGCAAACCGCGGGAGTAATTAGCCCCGCGCGCCGGCGGGCGGTGCGGGGGCGAAGCGCGGCGGGAGGACGACGCGGCGTGGGCGGGCCGCGGGCGGGTGTCAGGAAACGGCGCCCGGCGGATGGGCGGGATTGCCGGTGGTCTGGTCGAGGTCTTCCCAGGGCACGCCGTAATGCTCGTCGAAGGCGATGCGGTCGATCGGCAGGCGGCCCGGGTGCAGCACGGCGGAGTCGGCGCCGCGGCCGACGGCGAGCAACGCCATGATCTCCGTGTCTTCGGGCAGCTCGAGGGCGGCGCGCACGGCGGCCGCGTCGAAGCCCTCCATCGGCGCGGTCTGCCAGCCAAGCGATTCGAAGCCAAGCATGAGGTAGGTGAAGGCGATCATCACCTGGCGGGTGAGCCACACCTCGCGCGGCAACTGGTCGATGAACTGGAATGCGGCGTTCTTCATCTTGGCGACCTTGGCCGGGTCGCCGGCGAGATCGCGCCCGGTGCGCGCGGCCTTGGTGAGAATGATTTCGTCGGCGTTGTCGCGCCAGGCCTCGCGGGGGGCGGTGGCGACGATGACGACGGGGGCCTCGGTGATCTTGCCTTGGTCGAAGGCGGCTTCGCGGAGCTTTGCGCGGCGTTCCGGAGAACGGAGCACGAGGAAGCGCCAGGGCTGGAGGTTGTAGCCCGAGGGAGCCTGGGCGGCGAAGCGCAGGGCGCGGTCGACGACCTCGTGCGGCACGGGGTCGTCGCGAAAACCGGGCGTGGCCCGGCGCCCGCGCACGAGCGCTTCGAGAGCCTGCGCGGCGGCGGGCAGATCGGAGAGGGCGGGAAGAGGCGCGACGGCGGAGGACATGGCGGAACGGTTTTCGCGACGAGCGGGGCGCGACGAAGGGTTGGGTTACTTGACGATGAGGTTGTTCTTCACGTCCACCACGCCGGGCACGGAGCGGGCGACCTCGGTGGCGCGTTCTTTCTGGGCCTCGCTGTCGACGAAGCCGCTGAGTTGCACCGTGCCGCGGAAGGTTTCGACCTGCACGTCGCGAGCCTTCACGACCTCGTCCTTTACGAGGGCGGACTTCACCTTCGCGGTCAGCGCGGAGCTGTCGATGTATTCGCCGGTGCTTTCGCGCGTCGAGGTGCTGGAGCAACCGGAGACGAGTCCGCCGCCGAGGGCGATGCCGAGCGTGAAACAAAGCAGGGAGGAGGAGGTTTTCATGCGGATTTGTAGTAATGGCGTGGATACGTTTGTGCGGCCCGCGCCGTTTCTGTTTTTCGGCCGCGTCGCACGTCGCCAGCATAGGCGTCCGGGGGAAGGGCCGCCACCCAGCCGGCTTACGGGGCCGATATCGGAGGCCGACCGACCGTCGGGGGCGGGTTTTGAGGCGGGTCCGCCGGAACGGGCAGGGGAGGGAGCCGGCCGCCCACGACGATGGCCGCGGCGATGAGCACGAGATTCTTGACGATGTATTGACCCTCCATCGTCAGCTCGAAGGGAAAGCGCCGGAAGCAGACTTCCGGGAGGATGAAGAGCGGCAGAAAAGTCCCCGGCATCTGCAAAAACAGGAGAAGCAGGCCGAGACGCGCCAAGGGACGCCACAGCAGGCAGAGGCCGATGGCGACCTCCCACCAGCCGAGCACGGGCAGAAAGACCTCGGGCGGGAGCCAGTAGATGGTGCGCTTCACGAGGTCGTTGGCCGGGTTGGCCTCGAGCGGTTTGAGCAGGCCGAACCACACGAAGACCAGCGCCAGCGCCCAGCGCAGGGCGGGGAGGCCGATCCGGCTCAGGTGGGCGCGTAGCCGCGCGTCCGCGGCGGCCAGATTCCATCGGAGGGCGGTATTCACACGCCGAAGGTAGCGACCCTCCCGCCGGCCCGCATCAGGCGCGACGCAGATCGGAATCACCGGTAAAACCGCCACCAACAACCTAAAAGCTCTTGAGGAGTCGGCATATCGACTTTGGTTAAGACCAACCCTTCCAGATGGATGTAACAAATGGGAGATTTACCTATGGCGAGTGGGGGGCGCGGCACCGATGCCGCGCAAAATCCTTTGCGCGTAGCCTTTGCTAAGCAGCGGCTTGCCGCCCCCACCCCCGCCAACCACGCCATGCTCCATCCACGCGCGAATTCGCTCAAAATCCTCGTCGTGGAGGATCGTGAAGAGGACTATCACTTCCTTTCCATGCTGTTGAGCCGTCCGCACTTGATGGAAAGCTATGAGCTCGACTGGGCGGTCTCTTTTGACGAGGGCATAGCCCGCCTGGGCACCCGGCGCTACGATGCCGGCCTCTTCGACTACGGGCTGGGTGTCGGCACCGGCTTGGATCTTCTGCGCAAGGCCGTCGCCGCGGGCACCGACATGCCCATCATCCTCCTGACCGGGGTGGACAATCCCAATATCGACAACGAGGCGCTGCAGACGGGCGCCTCGGACTATCTTTGCAAGGTCGGTCTCACGAGCGTGCAACTCGAGCGCGCCATCCGCTATGCGCGCAAGCAGGCCACGACGCTCGCGGAGTTGCGCCGCACCAGCCACCTCCTCAACAGCGTGCTTTCCCACCTGCCGGTGATCGCGGGCCGGGTCGACGGCGACGGGGCCATCCTCGAGGCTCGCGGGCGCGGGCTCGACACCCTGGGGGTGGAGGGCGCGGAATTGGTCGGCCGGAAGGCCGCCGAGCTGTGGCCCTCGGTCGCGGAGGGCATCGGGCGCGCGGTCGCCGGCGGCGAATGTTCCTTCACCAACGAAGTGGCGCGGGGCGACGCCCGCCATTATTTCGACTGCTACTTCCGCTTCGACGAGGCCCAGGGCCGCGGCGCGATCGGTTTCGCGATCGACGTCACCTCTCGCGTCGAGGCGGAGAACGAGAGCCGCCGCCAGGCGCGGCTCCTCCAGAGCATCCTCAAAAACCTGCCCGTCATCGCGGGACGGCTGGACGAGCAGGGGCGCGTCGTCGAGGTCCAGGGCGAGGGCCTGCAGGCGCGGGAACTGGCGCCGCGCTATCTTCTTGGCCGCGTGTTTTCCGAGGTTTTTCCGCAGAGCCGGGAAGCCGTGGCGCATGCGCTCACCGGCGGGAGCGCGAATTTCGCCCTCGGCGGCCATCAGGGCGAACACGAGTGGTCGGTCGATTTCTTCGTCTCCTTCGATCCCGAACAGGGCTCCGGCGCGACCTTCTTTGGCCGCGACCTGACGGAGCGCCGCCGTCTCGAGCGAGAGCTGCTCTCCGCGAGCGACAACGAGCAGCAGCGCATCGGCGCCGACTTGCACGACGGCCTCGGGCAGCAGCTCACCGGCCTCGCCTGCATGGCCGCCGCCCTTCGCGACCGCCTGCGCGCGAAACTGCCGGCGGAGACGGCCACCGCCGAGATGGTGGCCCGCCTGGCCAACGAGGCCACCGAGCAGTCCCGCGCGCTCGCCCGCGGCCTCAGCCCGGTGACGCTCGAGGAGCACGGCCTCGCCACCGCTCTCGAGGATCTGTCCTACCAGGCCCAGCGCCTGCACAACATCGAGTGCCGTTTCACGCTGCGCGGCCCTTCGCCGGAGATGGATCACATCGGCGCGATCCATCTCTACCGAATCGTGCAGGAGGCGATCCACAACGCGGTGCGCCACGGCTGCGCGCTGCGCGTGCGCGTGGGGCTCCTCACCCGCGGCGAGCGCCACCGCCTGATCATCCTCGACGACGGCGAGGGCTTCGATTCCCAGGCCCAGCGCGGCGCCTCCGGTCGCGGCCTGCGCCTGATGAACTATCGCGCCAACATGCTTGGCGGCGTGCTCACGGTGCGCTCCTGCCTCGGCCTCGGCGCACGCGTCATCTGCGACTGGCCCATCCGGTCCTCCGCCGGCGCGGCCGCCTTTGCCTCCACCGCCACCCCTTTCCTCCTTCCCGATGAAAACTGAAAACAAGCCTGCTTCGCCTTCAAATGCGCCGGCCGCGGCGCCCGGCCCCGCGTCCTCCGAACCGGTCCGCCATCGCATCTTCCTCGTCGACGACCATCCGGTCACCCGCGAGGGCGTCCGCGTCCTTATCGACCAGGAGCCCGATCTCGTCGTCTGCGGTCAGGCCGACAGCGCCCCCGCCGCCCTCCAGCTGATCCAGCGCCTCAAGCCCGATCTCGCCGTTGTCGACATCACTCTCAAAACCACGAGCGGCATCGAGCTCATGAAAAACGTGAAGGCGCTCCTGCCCGATCTCCCCGTGCTCATCATGTCGATGCACGACGAGAGCCTCTACGCCGAGCGCGCCCTCCGCGCCGGGGCCAAGGGCTACGTGATGAAACACGAGGCCAGCGATCGAATCCTCACCGCGATCCGCAGCGTGTTGTCCGGCGATCTCTATCTTAGCGAGAAGATGAAGGAGAAGATGCTCCACCGCCTCGTGCGCAGCCGAAAGAACGAGGTCGTCTTCACGATCGACACGCTCAGCGACCGCGAGATGGAAGTGTTCCAGCTTATCGGCAACGGCTTCGGCACCCGCCAGATCGCGGAGAAGCTCAACCTCAGCGTGAAAACCATCGATTCCTATCGCGAGCACCTGAAGCTCAAGCTGCGCCTGGAAAAAGGCTCGGACCTCGTGCGCCACGCCATCCAGTGGGTGCGAAGCGAAGGCGTCGTCTAGCCGTATTCCGATACGGCGTGGCACGGGCGCCTCGCCATGTTCCGAATCCACGGGCGGGACGCCCGTGCCACAGTCAACCCGCATCCAAACCAGAGCGGCGTTGGTGGAGACTTCGTCGGAAACGCCCCGCCATGCGGGCGACACCAGACCGGCGAGAGACGGAAAAAGGCTCCGCCTGATCGTCTCGGCACGCCTTGCCCCGCCGAGTGTGGCCACGGCCGTGTCGGCCGTGCTCTCTGCGGAGAACGGCCGACACGGCCGTTGCTACACCCGCGATCGACGCTTCCGGCTGGCGCTCCGCGGGGCGGACGGAACCGCGAGCGGGCCAACGCCGGATCAA
>CAMLNJ010000042.1 GCA_946481225.1 uncultured Verrucomicrobiota bacterium
TGGAAACCCGAACGCGTCATCGCCGGCATCTCCTTCAGCGGCCAATGGCCCTACGTGCCCGACCCCAAGGAGGCCCCGCAGGCCGCCGGCCTCGACATCGACTCCGTGCCCGGTCTCGTCACCCTCGGCGAATACGAGTGGGCCGACTCCCGCATGCGCGACGGCCTCAAGACCCGCGCCGAACATCCCGCCATGCCGCTCAGCGGACTCGGCGTCCCCGCCGACGGCCACTTCGCCATGCTCGACGAAAAGGTCGCGTTCATCGCCCTCTACCTGCGCAAGGCCGTCGCCGCGCGCCTCCCGAAAAACGCGCCCGCCTCCGGCCCCGTCGTCCTCAACGCCATCGACACCGCCAAGACCGGCTGGCTGCTCGACCGCTACCGCCTGGGCAAAACCCCCATCGCGCCCGCCGCTCCCGTCGGCGAATACAAGGGCGACCCCGCGCAGACCTTCTGGTGGTTCGACGAAGAGCTGGCCAAGGCCGCCGAGGCCTTCCAAGCCGCCCATCGCGGCCAGCCCGCCCTGCTCGGCTACGTCCAGGACGGCGAGATCATCCCGCAGACCCAAGGCACCCACCAGCAGGTGAACATCCCCTTCAAGCCCGAGGCCGATGGTCTCACGTTCAAACTCTCCGGCGCCTTCCTCGACACCGTGCCGCAGGGACGCCCCGAAAAATGGGCCGGCAAGAAAGCCGGCGAGCATATCGACCCGCCCGCCGCCGATCCCTCCACCATCGCCATCGGACGCATCACCGGCCCGATCCGCCGCCTCTCCCGCGATACCTGGGAACTCGCCTTCAACCGCGCCTCCTTCCTCGACGACCGCCGAGGCAACGAGGCCTGGCTCGCCGCCGTCTGGCCCGGCGACACCGCCCACAAGCGCGCCATCCAGCAGGCCCGCCTCGACATTCCCCGCGAGCTCACGCAAGGCGCCCCGCAGACGATCGCCTTCGAGCTCCCCGCCTCGGTCAAACACGGGCGCGGCCACATCAGGCTCTCCGCGCGCTCCGACTCCGGCCTCCCGGTGCGCTACTTCGTCCGCGAAGGCCCCGCCGAGATCGACGGCGACACCCTCCGCCTCTTGCCCGTTCCCCCGCGCGCCAAATTCCCCGTCGCCGTCACCGTCGTCGCCTGGCAATTCGGCCGCGCCTCCGACCCGAAGATCCAAACCGCCAAACCGGTGGAGCGCACCCTCCTCCTCGAACGCTGAAACGTCCGAACCCTCGGTTTCTGTTACCAGTTTAACGGATCGCCGGCTTACCAAGCTCCCCATCTCCGCACATCGTTCGGTCATTCCCCCCGCCCCCATGTCCTTTCTCTCTTCCCGGACCCGTCGCGGTTTCACCCTGATCGAGCTGCTCACCGTCATCGCGATCATCGGCATCCTCGCCGCCATCATCATACCCACCGTCGGCAAGGTCCGCCAATCGGCATCCAAGGCGACGATGGTTTCCAACCTCCGCCAGATCGGCGTGGCCGTCAGCGCCTTCGCCGCCGACAACCGCGACAAGATGCCTGGCCTCTATGTCCCCGGCACCGACGCCGGCGGCCTCAACGCCAGCTTCGCCCTCGGCACCGGCCAGAGCGCCTACATGAACTACTCCGGCTCCGGCACCGAGCCGCGCGCCGCCATCCAGTCCATCGACCAGCTCGGCCGCTACATCACCCGCGTCGCCAAGACCATCGACGGCGTCGGCAAGCTCTACTGTCCCATCCTCGAAAGCCCGGCCTTCGCCGCCAAGCGCGCCACCGGCAGCTTCCCCCCCAGCATCGAGCTCGGCATCACCGTCATGGGCGCCAACGGGTCCCTCGTCTACCCCTTCGGCAACAAGAGCGCCGGCCTCGGCAGCATGAAATTCTCCCGCGTCGGCTCCGCCTTCCAATCCTCCCGCCGCTGGATGGCCGTCGAGGTGGACAAGACCACGCCCACCGAGATCGATCCCACCCTCTCCGGCGCCGGCTGGTATGCCGATCTGCCCGACCAGCCCGTCCACGGTTCCGGGTGGCTCGCCGTCTTCTTCGACGGCCACGTCGACATGCTCAAGAAGGGCGACCCGCGTCTCAACAATCGCGTCAACCTCTGACCTCCCCCCCCGCCTCCTCCGCCCGCCAGACGACGGTCCCCCCGCGGGCCGTCGTTTTTTTTGCCCGTCCACCTCCCTCCGCTCCCGTGCCCACCTGTTTCGCCGCCACCGAAGCGACCGCTCCCTCGCCCATCCACCGCGCCCCCGCCGGAGTCCGCCCGCTCTCCCTCTCCGCCATCTGCCTCCTCGACGGCCCGCTCAAGGAACGCCAGGACGTCCACGCGCGCCACCTCGAGGCCCTCGATCACGACCGGCTCCTCGCGCCCTATCGCCTGCAAGCCGGGCTCCCGCCCCGCGCCCCGCGCTACGGCGGCTGGGAATCCCGCGACATCTCCGGCCACTCCCTCGGCCACTACCTTTCCGCCCTCGCCCATCTCCACGCATCCGTAACCGCCGAGTGGATACGCCCACGGATCGACCACGTCGTCGCCGAGCTCGCCGCCTGCCAGGCCGCCAACGCCGACGGCTACGTCCTTCCCGTCGACAAAACCGCCTTCGCCGCCCTCCGCGCCGGCCGCGTCGACGCCACCCCCTTCTCCCTCAACGGCGTCTGGGTCCCCTTCTACACCCTCCACAAGCTCCTCGCCGGCCTCCGAGACGCCTTCCGCCTCGCCGACGCCCCCCTCGCGCTCGAGGTCGCCCGGTGCGTCGCCGACTGGCTCGCCGACACCCTCGCCCCCCTTTCCCCCGACCAGCTCCAGACCATGCTCCGCTGCGAGCACGGCGGCATGAACGAGGTCCTCGCCGACCTTGCCGAAGACACCGGCGATGTCCGCTATCTCAACCTCGCCGCCCGCGCCTTCCACCACGAAGCCGTCCTCGCCCCGATGTTCCGCGGCGAGGACCGCCTCGACGGCCTCCACGGCAACACCCAGATCCCGAAGGTCATCGGCCTCGCCCGCGAATACGAGCTGACCGGCGTCCCCGGATACCGCCGCGCCGCGACCTCCTTCTGGGACCACGTCGTCCGCCACCGCTCCTACGCCACCGGCGGCCACGGCGAGAGCGAACACTTCTTCCCCGTCGAGCAGTTCCCCCGCCGGCTCACGCCCAACACCTGCGAGACCTGCAACACCTACAACCTCCTCAAGCTCACCCGCCACCTCTTCGCCTGGGAGCCCGACGCCGCGCACATGGACTTCGTCGAGCGCGCGCTCCTCAACCACCTCGCCGCAAACATCGGCCGCGCCCCCGGCGAGTTCGGCTACTTCCTCGGCCTCGGCTCCGTCGGCGTAAAGGTGTTCTCCACGCCCTACGACTCCTGGTGGTGCTGCGTCGGCACCGGCCTGGAGAACCCGACGCGCTACGCCGAACACGCGGCCTACCACGCCGACGACACGCTCTGGCTCAACCTCTACTTCGCCGCCGTCCTCGAATGGTGCGAACGCGGCGTCCGTCTCGAACTCCGCACCCGTTTCCCCGAGGAAGAGACCATGCGCGTGACGATCTCCTGCGCCCGCCCCGTCCGCTTTACCATCAAGCTCCGCCACCCCGCCTGGTGCGAATCGCCCGTCCTCGCGCTCAACGGCGAGAACCTGCCTCTCCGCTCCGCGCCATCATCCTACTTGGCGCTCGAGCGCGAGTGGCGCGACGGCGACACGCTCGACCTGCGTCTCCCGATGCATCTCCGCGCCGAGCCGCTGCCGCACTCGGACGAAAATACCCTCGCGCTGCTTCACGGCCCCGTTCTCCTCGCCGCCCTCGTCCCCGACGAGCCGGGTATCGAAAATCCCGCGAAACAGCGCTTCTCCGAACACCTCGCCGCCCGGGGAAAAACCGACGCCTTCCCGCCCGTGCTCGTGGCGTCGTCCGTCGATTCCGCCCTCGCCGGCCTGCGTCCGACGAACCGCGAGCCTCTTGAGTTTTCGAGCCACGGGGCGCTCCGCCCGGCCGATCTCGTTTTTGTCCCGCTCTACCGAGTCTACGAGGAGCAATACGCCGCCTATTTTCAGCTCCTCTCGCACGAGGAATGGACGCGCCGCGAAGGCGCCCTCCGCGCCGAGACCGAGACCCGCCGCCGCCTCGACGCCGCCACGCTCGACCACCTCACCCCGGGCTATCAGCAACCCGAGGTCGACCACGCCTTCGCCGACAAAAGCTCCGAGATCGAGGAGTTCTCCGGCCGCAAGGGCCGCCTCGCCCGCGACGGCGGCTGGTTTTCCTACGTGCTGCGCTGCGATCCCCTCGCGCCCGCCGCCCTCGTGCTCACCTATTGGGGCGGCGTCTGGCACGAGCGGACTTTCGATGTCCGCATCGACGATCAACCGCTCGGCGAACAACGCCTGCTCGCCAACCGTCCCGGCGATTTCTTCGAGCGCGTGATCGCGATCCCGCCGGAGCTGACGCGCGGCAAGGAAAGGATCACGCTGCGCGTCGCCTCCCGCCGCGGCGACATCGCCGGCGCGATCTATGGCATCCGCCTCGTCCGCGCGGGCGCGGCCGCCGACTTCGACACGGAACCGAAGATCGTCTTCAAGGCCCACTAGAAGGCGCGGGAAAGCTGTCGTCCTCCGCCGAGCCCCGACACCGACCGACGCTGCTGCCCTTTCGCCAGGTGCTTTCCACCAGAATCTCCCGCGTGATGGGCGGGATGCCGAGCTGGTTGCGGTTCAACAACGCTGTCAGGGCCTCGATCGCCACGCGCCCGATCTCCTCCGAATTTTGGTCGATGCCGGAGTCGACCTTGCCGTCCAGCACGCTGAAGCCGGCCAGGCCGATATCCCTCGGGACGCGCAATCCCCGCCGCTCCAGCAAAGCGCGCATCTCCGGGATGTCGCTCAGGATGACATCGGGCCGCCATTGTTCCATCCATCCGCCCAGAACCTCGGACCTCCGGCAAGCGACGCCTCCGGGCAGGGGCAGCCGCAGGATCGGGAGCCGCTCCACCGCGTCCGCGTCGTCGATTTGCTTGAGCAAAAACCCTGCTCGGAACCGTGTCGTCACCTCGACGCCCGACACGCAGCCGATTCGCCGATAGCCGAGCCGGCGCAGGGCTTCGTAGGCGCGCATGCCGCTGGTCAGATGGTTGTCCGCGACCACGTTTGCAGGCGGAACCGGCACCGAATAACCGAAGCGCACGACGCAGAATCTCGCCCACGGAAACTTCGGCCAGTCCGCCGGCAACTCCCCTCGTTGCGGCGGAATCAGGATGCCCACGATGCCCCGCGCCGCCAGGATGCCGTGCAAGCGCCCCATCGGACGGGATCCGCCCGGAACTCGAAACTCCTCCAGCCGATACCCGAGCCGCTCGGCCGCCGCCTCCGCGCCGCGCCAATACGCGTCGAACTCCCGGAACGAACGCAGCCGCCCCGGCTCCGGCCACGCGTTGATCCACGCCAGCACGCCGAGTGTGCCGGGCGCGTGTCCGCCATGCCGGCGCCCGCCCAGGCCCGCCGCCATAAAATTGGGCCGATACCCGAGTTCGCGGGCCAAGGCCTGCACGCGATCACGCGTGGCGGCGGAGATCGCCGCGTTGCCGTGCAAGGCGCGCGAGACGGTCGAGTGGCTCACCCCCAGTCGCGCCGCCAGATCGCGCAGCGTGACATCGGGGCCGGGAGAGAAGTCGGAATGGGGCACGGGGGGAATACGTGGCGAGAACGCGCGGCGGGAGGTATCGCGTTGACCGAGCCTGCGAGTGGAACAGGACGAGTCGGCTGAGTGCCTTAGCCGATACGCCTTCGGATGAAAACGCGAGGCGCGTGCAACCGGGTGCGTGAAACTCCCCGCTCTTCGCAACCGGTTGCTTCGGCCCCGCCCTTGCCCGCGCCACCCCGCGTGCGTCTTTTCCACGGCGTCGCGCAACCCCGCCATCCCCGCGTCGCGATTTCCCCATTTTTCTCGGGCATCCCGAGCAAAAACAAAGCACCCAAAAAACATGACCCCACACCTGCACCATTCCGTCCGGGCCGTCTTGGCCCTCGCCGTCGCCCTGCTGCTGCCGGCCGCCCTCCATGCCGGAGAAGTGAACTCCTCCACGCAGAAATCCACCGACTTCGAGGACGGCAACCTCACCCCGTTCTCGGTCTGCACCACCAAAAGCCCGAACTACGTCCAGCCCTTCACCAAAAACGGCGCCAAGTGCGCCAAGTTCTACTGGACGCAGACCGGCTACGACGGCACGCGCATGACCAAGGGAGCCGAGGCCTGCAGCGACCTGAACATCTACAAGGAAGGCTGGTATGCCTTTAAGATCTTCGTTCCCAGCAGCGGCTTTCCCTACAACAAGACCACCACCATCGGACAGATCTTCGCCGAGGGCGGCTGCAGCTCCTGGGCCGCGATGTTCGAGCTGAAGAACAACGAACTCTGGATCGAGCACCGCACCGGATGCGTCACCCCCGTGCAGGCGCGCATCGCCGCCTCGATCCCGCGCGAAACCTGGGTCCGCCTCGTCTGCCGTTTCGTCGTCTCCAGCCAAGGCGCCGGCCGCCTCGACGTATGGTGGAACGGCGCCGCCCAGGGCAGCCCGACCTACAGCAAGACCGACATCAACTTCGCCGCCGGCGAATGGACCGGCGACACCCTGCGCTCGGACGGCGACTACGGCCTGTTCGGCTCGGAAGTGGACAACATGATCCGCCTGAAGCTCGGCATGTATTGCTGGGACACCGGCAACTACACCGCCGGCGAGAGCAGAGTCCTCTATTACGACAATGTCGTGCACATAAACGGCAACCCGGCCGACGCCTGGAGCCAGTGCAACCAGTGATGCGCATCGCGCCGCGGCGCATCCCGCCGCGGCGCCCCTCGCGGGCTTTTCTCCTCGCGACGATGACGGTCGCCGCCATCGCGACCGGCCTCGCGCTTCTCCCCGCGCCCGGACCGGGGGTGGCGAAAATTTCGTCCCGCCTCCCGCCGAAAGGTCGGTCGTCGCCCCTCGTCTTCACGTCCTCGCCTCTCTCTCCGCGCACGCCCTCGCGAGACGAAAATCCGGCCGGCGGCATGTCCCCGATGACGCCGGAGCTCGGCGACGAGATCTCCTTTCAAACCGCGCTCGGACGCTGGCTCGAGACGGACCCCGCCGCCGCCCTCGCCTGGCTCGAGACACGGGAAGATTTGTCGGACGTCTCGGACTTGGTCGACGCCACGATCCTCGCTTGGAGCAAAGGCGATCCGCTGGCGGCCTGCGCCTGCTTGCGCGAGCGTCCCGCCGGCGCCCTGCGTGATCGCCTGCTCGCCCGCGCCCTGCTCGGCCTTGCCGACTACGATCCGCGTCTCGCCGGCGACTGCGCCCGCGCCTGGATGCCCGCCGGCGAAGCCCGCCGGTTCGCTCTCGAAGGCGTGGCCACGAGCTGGGCGAAGGACGATCCCGCCGCCGCCGCAGGATGGGCGCGCGAGATAGAGCAGGCCGGCGAACCCGAGATCGCCGGCCTCGTCCTTTACCCATGGTTCTCCGAAGCGCGGAGGGAAGTCGCCGATTGGGTCCGCGCGCTGCCGCCCTCGTCCGAACGCGACCGGCTTCTCGCCCGTGTGATCGGATGGCAGCTGGAAAAGAATCCCGAGGAAGCGGAAGAGCTGATCGGGGCGATTTCCGACCCGAAGCTGCGCTCCTCGATGACGCGGGCCTGGGTGCTCCAATGGTGGGAAGGCGATTCCGCGCGCGCGGCCGCCTGGGTCCGAAGCCTGTCCGCCCCCGACATGCGCGGACTCCTGCTCGCCGCCATGCACGCCCGGAGCGCCGCGACGGAGGACTTTCGCCGATGAGCGCTCCCGCCCGGACTCCCCCGCGCCGCCGAAGACTCGCCCAGGATGCGGCGGCGGTGTTGCTGGTGTTCGCCTTGGCCGGCTTGATCGGAGGCGCCCGGCTCTGGTGGCGCCGCAGCGCTCCCCCTACCCTGCACCCGATCGTGTCGCTCGTGGAGCTCCGAGAACACCTCGCGGCGGGGGACGCCGTGGTGCTGGACGCCCGCGACGGCCCGGCCTTCGCCGCCGGGCATATTCCGGGCGCATGGAACCTGCCGACCACCGCCCGGGCCGCGCGCGAGGATCTGTTTCGCGCCCGCGGCCTGCGCAACGCCAGATCCCGTTTCGTGATCGTATACTGCGACAACCAATGGTGCGGCACGGCGGAGGAATTGCAGACGGCGCTGGTCGTCGAGGGGCACAGCCTGGTCGGGCTTTTCCCCGGCGGCATGGAAGCCTGGCGCGAAGCGGGCCTGCCGCTCGCGCGCTCGCCATGAAAACGTCGCCGTCGCTCGCCCCCGCGTTGCGCGGGCTCCTGGCGGGAATCTTCCTCTGGGCGGGCGGAGCGAAGGCGGGCGCGTCGCAGTCCTTCGCGGCCGAGATCTCGCGGCTCCAGTTGGTCCCTTTCGCCTGGACGGAGTGGATCGCGCTCTCCCTGCCGATCGCGGAACTGCTGATCGGCTTGTGGTTGCTCTCCCCTTGGCGGAGACGGGCCGCCGCCCTCGCGGTCATGGTGATGGCGGCGCTCTTCGCATTCACGACCGGGCAGGCCGTGTGGCGGGGACTCGACCTGAACTGCGCCTGTTTCGGCCCGGGCCTCGCTTCGCCGTCGCCCGCCTTCGTGATGGCGCGCGCGCTCCTGATCGGCGCCGCGGGAGCGGCCTTGCGCTTCCTGGAATACCGCGGAGCGGCGGAAGTCCCCGACGCCGCCGCTCATGAAGGAGGCGAAAAACTCTTTAGTTGAAATCCCCGGGCTCGGGCGTGGCGACAGCGAGCAGCCCCGCCTCCGCCCTCTCCCGTAGCGACCCCTCCGGCAAACTGGCCGCCCAGCGCGCCGCCGCCTCGGCATCACGCCTCGTCCAAAGACGCGCGATCGCCTCGACCGCGTCCTCGCTCGCCGGCCCCGCGCCCACATCGCGAAACAACCGCCGCGCCGCCGCCTCCGGATCGCGATTGGCTTCCCCGACGGCGACCGCCGCCACCAGCGTCCGGCGTCGCTCCGCATCCGGCTCGCGCGCGGCCCAGGCCGCGGCCGCCTCGGCATCCTGGACGGCCCAGGCGGTGGCGTTCCACTCCGCGAGCTGCCGACCGCGCGCATCGTCCCGATCCACGTAACCAAGCATCGCGAGCACGGCTTCCGGCCGCTTCGCGAGAAACGCGTCCTCGGCGGCGACATAAGCGAGCCCGCCCCGCCAGGCTCCGACCGGCAGCGCCGCCAGATGCTCCGCGAGCGAAACCTCGTCCTGCGCCAGCCACCCGCGCGCCAAGGCCTCCGCCGCCGGTCCCGTCGCCGCCGGACGCGCGGCCATACACTCCGCCGCCGCCGTGCGCTCCGTCGCCGCCCAACGCAAAAGCGCGAGCACGCCGAAATGCGTGTCGACGAACCCAGCCGGCATCTCGCGCACGAGCATGGCGGCGAGCTCCGGGGTTTGCTCGAGAAGGTGGGCGTATTCGTTTTCCAACTCCGCGCTGGCGCGGAAACGCTCGATGTCGTCCGGCCCGGCGCGCAGCCGCTCGAACTCGGCGGAAAGCTCCGCCACCTGCCGGCGGAATCCCGCGTCCGGCGATTCCAGCAACGGAGGCGGCGCGATCACGCCGGAGCCGGGCGCGGCGGTCGCCGGAGGAAGTGACGCATCGGCGACGGAGGCGGAGGCGACGACGGACGGCCCGGACGCCAAAACGGGCGCGGCGGATTCGTTCCGCCGCGCCCGCAAGGCGAGGAGGCCCCAGAGGGCCAGGGCCGCCGCCGTCGCCGTCAGGATCAAACGGGGACGACGGGGCATGATCGAGAATGCAGCCTCAGAAACCGAGCTTCGATCCGTAGGTGTTGCCCGAGATCGTCATGTTCGCGCAGCCATCGAGCTTGATATCGGCGGAGACGCCGACGACGTAGGGATTGCCGGTGCAGACGTTGTTCAGCAACTGCCCGCCCGAAGTGCTGCGGAGAATGTTGATGCCCGACTTGCCGTTGTTCTTGCAGGTGTTGTTTCGGACGATGAGCGGGTTGAGGTCGTAGATCGCCGTGCCGCGGTCGTAGTTGTTGTTCAACTGGCAGTATTCCACGATCTGGCTCGTCTCGGTTCGGTTGCCGTAGAAGTCGGTCAACTTCAGCCCCATGCCGGTGCGGCAGTAAGTCGAGGTGACGTAACGCGCGATGAACGGGTCGTTGTCCGAGATGTAGATGTTGTGCAGGCCCGGCGTGCTGCCGATGGGCGCGCCGCCGCAGTTGGTCACCGTGCTGGAGTCGAGACGCCCGTTGCTGATGCGCCCCATCACGTAACCCATCGAGGCGTTGGTCACGTAGCAGTTGATGATCGTGCCGTTGACGTTGGTGACCGTGTTGTGCTGGTCGGAAAGATCGATGCCGTTGGTGCTGTTGTAGGTGCCGGCGTCCATCTGCGCGTTGGTGAGGCCGCCGTTCACCGAGATGTAGTCCACCTTCACGTTCGAGAAGGGGATGGATTTGTTGCACACGATGTCGTCGTTCCACCGGCTGGCGGAGAGCAGCACCGGGCGCGTGGTCCCGCTGCCCTTGAGGGTGACGTTGTCCGGAATCCGGCACTTCGAGTAGAGCGTGTGGTTGCCGGAGGTGACGTAGACGGTCCCGCCGCCGGCGGCGGCGACGGCGTCGAGCGCCGCCTGGATGCTTTGGCCGGGATTCACCGTGGCGGTGGCGGCGCGCGCATGGACCGCGAACAGGACGGCGCAGCCGGCGAAAGCGGCGCGCCCGAGGAGGACGAGGGAACGAGGGGGCATTTTCGGGTGGGGTTGAAAGCCGCGGGGTCGCGTCCACGCGACGGCGGGGGCGATCCGCGGCGCAAAAACAGAGCCGTAGTTTGTTTTAGACTACAAACTCTTCCCCGGTCATCCTGTTGACCGCGCCGGCGTCCTCCCTGGAAGGCTGGCCCCGTCCCTCCAGCCGGGCTGGATCGTCGTCATCCGCGGGATCTCCGGCGGACCGAAACGCCCCCTCGCGACCAGTCCGTCGAGCAGTTCCGCCGCCGCGCGACCGATCTCTTCCGGCCGCTGGTCGATCCCCGCGTCGGCGTTCCCGTCGAGCACGCTGGTCGCGGCGAGCGCGACGCGGCCAGGCACCTCGACCCCGATTTCCCCCAGCATCCGGCGCAGGCCCGCGTGGGTGGTGAAGATCGCGTCCGGCTCGTGCCGAGCCAGCCACCGGCGCAGCTGTTCCCGAGTCTCCTCGCGCCCGTCCTCCTCGAGAACCAACGCGGGCAAGGCCGCCGCGCCCGGCGTGTTTTCCCGTGCAAAAAGAAACCCGGCGTGGAACCGGGAACTCGCCTCCGCCCCCGGATGCGTGACGAAACCCGCGCGCCGATAGCCGAGCGCATGAATGCGCGCGAACCCGATCCGCCCCGCCTCCGTCTGGTCGCAACCCACCGCGTGCGCGGCCAGGCGCACCGAGTGCCCGAGGCGCACCACCGCCAACCCCGAAAGATCGAGGTCGCTCCACTCGTTACGGGCGCCGTGATGCGGCGGCACGAGCAGGCCGCGGATTCCCCGCGCCCGCAGCATGCGCCCGAAACGCCCCAGCGGCGCGTCGCCGAGCTCGAAACGCTCCAGCCGATAACCCGCCTCCCTCGCCG
>CAMLNJ010000043.1 GCA_946481225.1 uncultured Verrucomicrobiota bacterium
GCCGATGCACGCGGTCCACCGCCTGCGCCTCGACCGCCGGGTTCCACCACGGATCGAGCAGGAAAACATAGTCCGCCGCATGCAGCGTGATGCCCGTGCCGGCGGCCTTGAGCGAGACGAGCATCGCCGCCGCGCCTTCCGCGGTCTGGAAAGATTGCACGGGCTTTTGGCGGTCCAGCGTCATGCCCGTGAGCTCGTAGCGCGCGAGGTCGGGGAAGTTTTGCGCGAGCGCCTCCTTCACACGATCGAGCAGCATCACGAACTGCGAGAAGATCACGACCTTGTGGCCGCTGCCCACGATCTCCGTGAGCTTTTCCATGAGGAGAGAGATCTTGCCGGAGTCGGCGAGCGGAGCCTTGCGCCAGGGCAGCATGTCCGGATCGCAGCAAACCTGACGGAGCCGCGTGAGCAACGCGAGGAACCCGAAGCTCTTTTCGCGCATCGCCGCGCCGACGTCGTCGCCGAGGCGGGAAAGCCCCTCGTTGCAGATGCGGGCGTATTCCTCGCGCTGCACGTCGGTGAGCGGGCAGATGAGCTCCATCTCCTGCTTGGGGGGCAGCTCGGAGGCCACCTCCGCTTTCGTGCGGCGCAGCATGAACGGCGCGAGCTGGGCGCGCAGGCGCGCGAGCGTGCCGGCCCGGTCGGCGGCGATCGCGTTTTCGAAGGCCGTTCGGGAACCGAGCAAGCCGGGCAGCAAGTAGCGGAAGATAGACCAGAGATCGAGCTGGCGGTTCTCCAGCGGCGTGCCCGAGAGCACGATGCGGTGCGTGGCGCGGATCGCGAAGCAGGTCTGCGTCACCTTCGCGTCGGGGTTCTTGATGAACTGGCCCTCGTCGAGCACCGCGTAGGCGAATTTGTGCTTCGCCAAAATCGAGCGGTGCTTGCGCAACTGCGTGTAGCTGGAGAGCCAGACGCAGGGCGCGCCGCGCGAGGAGAAGTCGTGCCCGGTCTTGAGCACGTCGACCGGCAGCTCCGGATGAAAGCGCGCGATTTCCTCCTGCCACACCGGCACCACGCTCGCGGGACACACGACGAGACAGGGCAGATCGTCGATGCGACGGGTGGCGAGCAGCGTGATGACCTGCAGCGTCTTGCCCAGGCCCATCTCGTCGGCGAGCAAGCCGTGGCAACCCTTGTCCGCAAGATGGTGCATCCATTCGACGCCGCGTCGCTGGTAGTGGCGCAGGCGCTCCGGCAAAACGGGGGCGACTTTCGGGCCGTCTAGCACGCTGTCGCGCCAGGCCGAGAGCTCGGGCGAGAGCGTGAGCTTGAAGCGGGCGTCATTGAACAGGGAGAAGATCAGGTAAGGCGACATCGCGCCCTCGCCGTGCGTCTCGGCCGCGCCCTTTTCCCAGGAGCGCACGACCGCGATCTTGTCCACCGGCAGACTGACGATGCCCACGCTCGGCAGGATGACCGGCGTGGTGTTTTTCGTGGTGAGCGTCTTCACCTCGGCGTCGGTGAGCAGGCGCTCGCCGGCCTTGAAAATCCAACGCAGGTCGAGCGCCGCGTCGAGACCCGCGCCCTTCGCGCCGCGGCGCGTCGTGCCGGCCACGGCCTCGATCGTGATCTCCTGCGGCCCCTTCAGCAGCAGCGCGGAGGCGGCGTCGAGCTCGACGCCGAAAAGCTTCTTCCACGCGGGCAGCGTCGATTTGAGGAAATTCGGGATCTCCGCGACCGAACCCATCAGATAGGTGCCCGAGTCCTGCCGATAGACGAAGTGCGATTTGCGCGCATACGAGGCCAGCCCGATGAGCTTCGCGCGCTCGCCCGAGCTGGCGTGCGGCACGCCGGGATCGCGCGAGGCCGGGCCGAGGGCGGCGACGCGGGACTTGTCCGCGGCAAGCCACCAAGCCGAGAAGGTCAGGCCCTCGTCCGTGGTCGCGAAAACCAGCAACAGCGTGCGGCTGCCTTTCGCCAACGCCGCGGCTCCGGCCCCCGTGGGCGCCGGAGGCGTGCGACCGGGCGCGCCGGACGCCGACCGCGCGGCGCCCGGGCCCGTCGCGACGGCGGCGCCGTTGGCCGGCTTGCGTTCCGCCGCGGAAGAAGAAGCGGCGGCGGATCCGTTTGGCGCGGAGTGGCCGTTGGCCGGCGCGGGGACGGCCGCGGCGGAGGGCGCGGGCCCCGGCAAGGGCTCGAACGGAAACGGCGGCATGCTCTCCGGCAGCGGTGAAATCTCGTCGGCCACCAGCTCCTCGATCTCGTGAAGACCGGCGACCGCCAGCGCATGCGCGGCGTCGGTGTCGGTCGTCGAGGAGCGCACCGAGAACCCCTTCTCCGCCCACTCGATCACGGCGTATTCGTCCTTTTTCTCGATGCGGCGATGCACGATGGCGTCGGTCGCGGTCAGCTCGAGTTCGCGCACCTCGCCCTCGCGATAGATCGCGTGTCCGCGTTCGAGCTGTTCGGGCGTGAAGTAGGACTCCCAGTTGTGTTCGAACCGGCTAAACCAAAATTCCAGCGAGTGTGGGGTGTAGACGCGCTTCGGGCCGTGGTTTTGCATCCGCGAAAGGTGCTAACGCAAAGCCCGTGCCGTGTTCGTTCAACCCTTAATTCCGCGTGAGCAAAATCCCGGACAAAGCCCGGAGCGTGCGTTCCGCCGCCCCCCGATTCCCGTCATGCCAACGAGTTCCCGCGGCGCCGGCCTTCGCGCGGGCACCGTCGTCCGCCGCGATTTCGCGCAAAGCGGACAATAATTCCGCCGCATCCGCGACTCGCCGCGCCGCCCCGGCTTCCTCCAGCTCGCGCGCGATCAGCCGGAAATTGGCCGTGCCGGGGCCGAAAATCACCGCCTTGCCGCGCGCCGCGGCCTCCACCGGCGTCTGTCCCTCGGTATGCGGCGGGAGGGTCTTGCCGACGAAAACGATCTCTCCGAGCGCGAGCAACCGCGCGAGCTCGCCGGTGGTGTCGGCCACCGCCACGTCCACCTCGCCCGGCGCCGCCCCGCGCGATCTAAAATGATAACGCGCCCCGCTCGCCGCCAGCAGCGCCTCCACCTCGGAGCGCCGCTCGGCGTGTCGCGGCACGAGCAGGAGTTTCCAGCCGCCGCCCGTGCTCGCGTCACCCCGTCCGCCCGCCTTCTCCGCCGCGCCGATGCCCGCGATCCCGCGCCACGCCTCCAGCAACGCCGCCTCCTCGCCGGGCCATGTCGAGGCGCCGAGCAAGATCCTGGAGTCGCCGAGCCCGAGCTCGCGGCGAAGTCCGCCCGCCGCCTCCGGCGTCACTTCCGGCGGCGTCACGTCCAGCTTCAGGTTGCCCGTCACCGTGATTCGCTCCGGCGCCACGCCGAAGGCCGCGAAACGCTCCGCGTCGCCCGCGCTCGCCGCGAGCACGCGCGTGAGCCCGCGCGTGAGCAGGCGAGCCAGCGGCCCGAGCCGGCGCATGCGGCGAAAACTGCGGTCGGAAAGGCGCGCGTTCACCGCCACCGCCGGCACGCCGCGCCGCGCCGCCTGATGCAGATGCTCCGGCCAGCGCTCGCCTTCGGTCAGGATCACGAGATCGGGCGCGATCGCGCGCCAGGCCCGCGCCGAGCAGGCCCAAAAATCCAAGGGAAAATAGCCCAGCCCCGCCACCACGCCCTTGGCGAGGTAACGCTCGGCCGCGAGGGCGTAGCCGGTGCTCGTCGTGGTCGTGAGATACACCTCCACCGTCGAATCGCGCCGCAGGCCTTCGATCAGTGGCGCCACCGCGAGCATCTCGCCCACGCTCACCGCCTGCAGCCACACGCGCTTCACGCCCGGCCGCTTCGCGGGCAACGCCGGCGTCGCCCCGAAACGCTGCCCGAAATGCGCCCCATAGCCTCCGCGACGCCGCATCCGCCAGCCATAGTAAGGCGCGGAAAGCAACGCGACCGGGAGAAACAGAAGCCGATACAGCCAGAGCATGCGGGAAAAGCGAAACGGCCTAGGAACCCGATCCGGCCCGCGCGCTCAAAACAATTCCCCGCCCGCCACCCACGTCTCGCTCCACCGCATTGATCCTTGGCCCCGTCCTCCGCTTCCCTACCGCTATCCCCATGCGTTTCCCCGCCTTGCTCGTCTGCACCGCCCTCTGGCTCGGCTCCGTTCTGGTCGCCGCCACGGCCCCGACCCAAACCCGCCCGCCGCTCCTCTTCCCGCCCGCCCCGGGAGTCTCGGCCGATCTCGCCCCCGATCCCGCCCTCGTCGTCGGCGAGTTGCCCAACGGCGTGCGCTACGCCCTCCGCCACAACGTCGAGCCCCGCGGCCGCGCATCCCTCCGCCTCGTCGTAGCCGCCGGCTCGCTCCACGAGACCGACGAGCAGCAGGGCCTCGCCCACTTCCTCGAGCACATGGCCTTCAATGGCAGCGAGCACTACGCGCCGGGCACGCTCATCGAGTATTTCCAACGCCTCGGCATGAACTTCGGCGGCGACACCAACGCCTACACGTCCTTCGACCGCACGGTCTACATGCTCGAGCTGCCCGACACCAAGCCCGAGACCCTCGCGGAGGGCTTCCGCGTGCTCTCGGACTACGCCGGCCGCCTCCTCCTCAAGCCCGAGGAAATCGACCGCGAGCGCGGCGTCGTGCTCTCCGAAAAACTCTCGCGCGACTCGGCCGACTACCGCGCCAGCGTCGCCGGCTACAAATTTTTCCTCGGCGGCACCCTCCTTCCGGAGCGGCTTCCGATCGGCACGGAAAGCGTGCTGAAGGCCGCCGACCGCGCCCGTTTCGCCGACTTCTACGACACCTGGTATCGCCCCGAACGCCTCGCCGTCATCGTCGTCGGCGACCTCGATCCGCAAGCGGTGAAACAACCCCTCGCCGACGCCTTCGGCCCGCTCGTCGCCCGCGCCCCCGCTCGCCCGACGCCCGCCTATGTGTTTCCCGAAGCCGCCGCCGTGGCCGCCGAAACCCGCTTCGGCTATCACCACGAGCAAGAGGCGAGCGCCACCACCGTGACCTTCCAGGTCGTCCGCCCGCCCGACCTCGTGCCGGACGATCCATTCAAACGCGTGCGCGAGGTCCCCTTTGAAGTCGCCTGCTCCATCCTGAACCGCCGCCTCTCCGAACTCGCCAAAAGCGAAGACGCCCCCTTCGTCCGCGCCGCGGTCGGCCGCGACAAATTTCCCGCCGTCTACGACGGTGTCAGCCTGGATCTGGTCGCCCGCCCCGGCAAGTGGGCCGAGACCCTCCGCGTCGGCGAAAACGAGCTCCGCCGCGCCCTCGTCCACGGCTTCACCGACGCCGAGGTCGCCGAGTCCGTCGCCGACTACCGCAACGCTCTCGAACAAGCGGTGAAAACCGACCCCACCCGTCGCTCCGACGAGCGGACCGACGCCCTCGTCGACGCCTTCATCGAGGGCGTGGTTCCCACCACTCCGGCCGCCGAGCTCGCCCTCATCGGCCCCGCGCTCGGCGAGCTCACCAGCATGCTCTGCGACGACGTTTTCAAGATCCGTTGGGGCGAGCCCGGCGCGTGGAAGATCGGCGTCTTCGGCAACACCGACCTCGGCGCCCCCGAGGCCGCGCGCGCCGCCATCGCGCAAGCCTACGCCGCCGCCCGCGCCGTCGAGGTCGCCCCGCCCGCCGAGCACGCGAGCACGCCCTGGGCCTACGAGCATTTCGGCCCCGCCGGCGAAGTGGCCTCCCGCAAGGAGATCGCCGACCTCGGCATCACCGAGATCACCTTCTCCAACGGCGCGCGCCTCAACCTCAAGCGGACCGACTTCGAGGCCGGTGTCATCGCCCTCCAGGCCCGCGTCGGCGTCGGGCAGCTCACCGAGCCGCGCGACCAGCCCGGACTCGGCTTCTTCGCGCAGGCCGCCTTCACCGCCGGAGGCTTGGACAAACATTCCGAGGACGACCTCCGCCGCATCCTCGCCGGCCGCAATGTCGGCGTCGGCCTCCAGGTCGACGACGACGCCCTCGTTTTCCAAGGCCAGACCACCCCGGCGGACCTCGCGCTCCAGCTCCAGCTTCTCGCCGCCTCCATCAGCGCCCCCGGCTACCGGCCCGAGGCGCAGATCGGCGTGCGCCGCCGCATGGAGCCCTTCTACACGCGCCTTGCCACCGATCCCTCGGGACCGCTCAACCTCCAGGTCCCCAAGATCCTCTCCTCGGGCGATCCCCGCTTCGGCCTACCGGCGCGCGAGGACGCCATGGCCCGCACGCTCGAGGAACTGCGCGCCTGGATCACGCCCCAGCTCGCCACCGGCGCGATCGAGCTGAGCCTCGTCGGCGATCTCGACCTGGAAAAAACCATCGCCGCCGCCGCCGCGACCATCGGTGCGCTCCCTCCCCGCGAAACCAAACCCGCGCTCGAGGAACTGCGCCGCGTGAAAACCGCCCCGCCCGGCGACCACGCCTTTTCCGTCCAGTCCTCGGTCTCCAAGACCGTGCTCGCCTTCTACTGGCCCACCACCGACGCCCGCGACTACCGGCGCGCGCGCCGCCTCGCGATGCTTGCCAGCATCTTCTCCGATCGCCTCCGCAAAACCGTGCGCGAGGAGCTGGGCGGCAGTTACAGCCCCTCCGCCGGCAGCCTGCCCAGCGACACCTATCCCGGCTACGGCTACCTCGTCGCCCGCGTCATGCTCGACCCCGTCGACGCCGACCGCGTCCGCGCCGCCGTCCTTTCCGACGCCGAGGATCTCGCCAGGCACGGCGTGACCGAGGACGAGCTCAAACGCGCCCGCCAGCCGGTCCTCACCAGCCTGCGCGAGACCGAACGCACCAACGCCTACTGGCTCAACACCGTCCTCGCCATGGCGCAGGAGCAACCCTGGCGGCTCGACGCCGCGCGCAGCCGCTACGCCGACCACGAGGCGATCACCAAGCCCGAGCTCGACGCCCTCGCCGCCACCTACCTCCCGCCGGAACGCGCCGTCCGCTTCACGATCAACGCCGCGCCGGCCAAGACGAAATAAGGGAGGTCCAAAATCTCCGGCGCTCCCGCCGTGTAGCCGCGCCCGTGTCGGGCGCGTTTCCGACGGCAAACACAAAGCGCCCCGCCCCCACGGCCGACACGGCCGTGGCCACAGCGCCTTGCCAGACCTACCCCGCCCCGCCCGCTCGCTTATCCGCGGGCGGGACCACCTCGTCGTCGTCCGCAAACGTGATGTTCAGCTTGAAGAGCGGCAGCAGGCAAAGGAGCCCCAGCACCGTCAGGCCGAGCACGGCGTAGCCGGCCGCGTCATGCACGAAACCCTCGATCGCCTCGTGCCCGTAGTTGTAGGCCCAGGACGTGAGGAAAATACCGCGCAGCAGATTCGTCAGAACCGCGAAGCACATCGAGGCGGCGACAAGCGCGACTTTCTTCCAGAGCTTTTCCAGAAACACGGCGGCAAGAAAGGAGCCGGCGAAGAGGCACGCGGTGAGCGAGCGAATGCCCGAGCACGCCTCCTCCACGCCGACCTGGTTCGGCTTGCCGTCCGCCACCGGCGGCAGCACGAGCACGTTGCCGCGCTGCTCGATCGGAAGGCCCAGGATGTCGAAGACGAAAAAGACCACGCTCGTCACCTTGCGCAGCAGAAACAGGCTGAGGTTCTGCTCGACGACCGAAACCATCGGCGCCGACACGAGCCACACCAGGATCGGAAACACGAAGAGCGACACGAGCCGCACCCGCGCGTCCTCGAAAACACCCCCGGCCGGCTTGGTCGAGGGCGCCTCCGGCGTGTTGATAAACATCAGGGGAAACAGCAGCGAGGCCGTGCCGACCGTGATCGCCAGCGTGCCCGGGAACGAAGGGCCCGCCCCCGCCCGATAGAAGGAGCCGAGCAAGAAAAAGCACGCCCCGCCAAACATCGCCGCGTAGGCTAGCAGATTGAGCAGCAAACCCGCTCCGCCGCCCGAGCGCGGGCTCCCGGCCACCCCGCAGGCCGCGGCCGCCTCCGTGATACGCGGCCACCGGTCATGAATCACAAAGCCCACAAACGCCGGCACGAGCCAGCCGAAGCCGTAGTCCTCCTTCGTGCTCCACCAGTGCGATTGGTCCCAGGAGACGAAGCCCCAGAAGGCGAACGCCAGCAGCAGCGCGGCGGCGAAGGGCATGGGAACGGCGGCGACGAACTTCTGCCAGATTTGCTTCATCGGGGGATAGAGGGAAAGAGGGGAAAAGGAAGAGACTCAAGCGCGCGACAGAACCCGCGCAACCGAACGGTCATGCGCGCGGCTAAGCAAGATCAGGGACGCGGCTGCGCAGGCCAGCGCACAGGCCATGTCGCTCTGCGTGTCCCAAACGTAACCTTGAGTGCCGAGAAAAGCCTCGGCCGCCTCGCCGGTCGCGAGCGCCGCCGCCCACTCGATCAGCTCGTAAAGCGCGCTGAACGCCAGCGCCACGCAGCCGCAGAGAAAGCCCGGCCACGCGCTCGCCGGCCGGCCGCTCGCGTCGCCGAGCGGCGACGCGCGGAGCAGAATCTCGCGCGCCAGCAGCGCCGGCACGAAGCCTTGGGCGAAGTGGCCGAGCTTGTCGTAGTCGTTGCGCGCCCCGCCGAATACCTCGCGCACCCACTCGCCGAGCGGCACCTCGGCGTAGGTGTAATGCCCGCCGACGAGCAGGATCACCGAGTGGAGCCACAACAGCGCCAGCAGGAGCCGCGAGAGCGGAAATCGCCCGCGCAGCGCCCACGCCGTCGCAAGCCCGGCGAACACCGGAATCACCTCCAGCCACCAAGTGAAGCGGTCCTTCGGCTCCCACGCCGACCATGCCGCGACCGGCGCAAGCGTCGCCGCGAAAACGAGCAGGTCGCGCGTGGCCGGCGAGCGGGAAGTCATCACAAAACCGGGATATCGAAGGCGCCTAGCGGCGCGATCAGGGGGCGGTGAAGACAAGCGAGCAGTTGGTGCCGCCGAAACCGAAGCAATTGGTGAGCGCAGCCTTCACCGGCTTTTGCACGGCGGTGTTCGGCGTGACGTTCAACCCGAGCGCGGCGATCGACGGCTCGATCTCCGTGAGGTTGATCGTCGGGGGAACGACGCCCTCCTGGATCGCTTTCACCGCCGCGAAGGCGCCCATCGCACCGGCCGCGCCGAGCAGGTGGCCGGTCATGGACTTCACGCCGCTGACGTGAAGCGAGGCCTTGTTTTCGGCGAACACGTTTGCGATGGCCGCCGCCTCCTCGCCATCGCCGCCGGGCGTGGACGTCGCGTGCGCGGAGACGTAGTCGATAGCGGTCGGCGCGAGCCCCGCGTCGGCCAGCGCCGACTTCATCGCGCGAGCCGAGCCTTCGGCCCCCGGAGCGAGCGAGGACAAGTGATGGGCGTCCGCCGAGGCGCCATAGCCGGCTAGCTCCGCGTAGATCTTCGCCCCGCGGGCCAGCGCGTGCTCGCGCTCCTCGAGCACGAAAACCACCGCGCCCTCGCTGAGCACGAAGCCGTCGCGCGCGGCGTCGTAGGGACGCGAGGCCGCCTCGGGAGCGTCGTTGCGCGTCGAGAGCGCCTTCATCTGCGCGAATGCGCCGACCGCCAAGGGGGTCACGGTGCTCTCCGCGCCGCCCGCGATCATCACGTCGGCCTGGCCGCGCGCGATCAGCGCCGCCGCCTCGCCGAGCGCATGGCCGCTCGTGGCGCAAGCCGAGGCGACCGCGTAGTTCGGCCCTTGGAAATTGAGCGCGAGACTCACCTGGCCCGCGAGCAGGTTGGGCGCGATCTGGAGAATGAAAAAGGGCGAGATCTTGCGGAAGCCGCCGGCCTTCCACGCCTCCTGCATATGCTCGATTTCAGGCAGCCCCCCGAGGCCGACGCCGAGATTCACGCCGAGCCGGGTGGCGTCGAGCTTGTCGCGCAAAGGGTCGAGCCCCGAGTCCGCGTAGGCCTCGATCGCCGCCGCCGCGCCGAGATGGGTGAATCGGCCGAACTTCTTTGCGTCCTTCGCGGTGAAGGCGCTCGCCAAGGCTTCGCCCGCGGAGCCGCGGGGCTTCAGGGGAGTCGCGAGCGGCGCCGTCGGCTCAAAGCCGCGCACCTCGCCCGCGATCTTGGCGGAACAGAGCGTCGCGTCGAAACGCGTGATCGGGCCGATGCCCGAGCGACCGGCCTTGAGGCCCTCCCAATTAGCCGCGGCGCCAAGTCCGAGCGGAGTGACCGCACCGAGACCCGTGACCACGACACGACGACGTTGGGGAGCTGCTTGATTGAGCATAAAATAGACGATGGGAGGGGAAAGTTTACGACCAAACCCACGACCGTTATGCGCCCCGGCGCCACCCTCAACGCCGGATTTTTCTCCTTTTTCGCCCCGCCTCCCGCCCGCGCCGCGTGCTTTGACAAGCGTGCCCCCCGGCTTTTGGCTCCACCCTTTGTCGTCCGGCTCCACGCTCCCGACTCCTCGCCCCGTTCCCAATGCAGCAGCAGCTCCACCCTTACTGGCGCATGGCTTACATCGAGGCGCCGCGCGCGCCCGCGTCGCCCCGGCCCTTCACCGAGCTGCCCGCCCTCGCCGATGATCGCGAGGCGTTGATCGTGCATCGCTCCGCCTTGAGCTACCTGATGCTCAACCGCTTCCCTTACAATCCGGGCCACCTGCTCGCCATTCCCTTTCGCGAGGTCGTCGATCTCACCGAGCTCACCCCGACCGAGCGCGTTGATCTCATGGAGATCCTCGTCTTCGGTGAAAAAATCCTCCGCGCCGTCATGAAGCCCGACGCCTTCAACATCGGCTTCAACCTCGGCCGCCCCGCCGGCGGCAGCATCGACCACCTCCACGGCCATATCGTCCCGCGCTGGCAGGGGGACAACAACTTCATGCCCGTGCTCGGCCAAACCCGCATCCTTCCGCAAGCCCTCACCGAGACTTGGGAAAAACTCTCCGCCGAGGCCGCCCGTCTCGCCCAAGCCTCCGCCTGACCCGACTCGCCGTCCCTCCCGCATGGCCACGCAGACGCTCCACTTCCCCTCCGCCCGCCACCTGAGCCAGCTCTACGCCGGCCAGCCGGAAAACCTCTCCCATGCCGAACGCCTCCTGAACCTCGGCATCGTCTCGCGCGAAGACTGGATCCGCTTCGACGGCGAACCCGCCGCGGTAGCCGCCGCGGAGGAGCTCTTCGGCCTCCTAAACGAGGCGCGCACGCTCGGCCTCGCCATCCGCACTCCCGATTTCCACCGCTTCGCAGAAGGCGTCGCCCACGGCGAGTCCGCCCAGCTCCGCGCCCTGTTCACCCAGCCCGTCGTGGTGCAAACCCAGCGCAAAACGATCGTCCCGAAAACGCTCGGCCAGAAGCTCTACCTCCAGGCGATTCTCAAGCACCCGCTCGTCTTTGGCATCGGCCCCGCCGGCACCGGCAAGACCTACCTCGCGATGGCCGCCGCCGTCCACTCGCTCCTCAAGAACCAAGTCGAGCGCATCATCCTCACCCGTCCCGCCGTCGAGGCCGGCGAAGCCCTCGGTTTTCTGCCCGGCGATCTCAACGAGAAGATCCTCCCCTACCTTCGCCCGCTCTACGACGCGATGGGCGACATGCTCGACGGCGGCGACGTCACCAAGTTGTCCGAAAAAGGCATCATCGAGGTCGCCCCCCTCGCCTACATGCGCGGCCGCACCCTCAGCCGCAGCTTCATCATCCTCGACGAGGCGCAAAACACCACGCCCGAGCAGATGATGATGTTCCTCACCCGCCTCGGCGA
>CAMLNJ010000044.1 GCA_946481225.1 uncultured Verrucomicrobiota bacterium
GTCCTGGTCGACGCGCCCGCCCGCCGTGTGCGGCGTAAGCCAGCAGTTTTTCGTCGTCCACAAGCGGCTCGACGGCGGCAGCGGCTCGGTCGCGAACACGTCCAGATACGCCCCGCCGAGCCGCCCGCTTTCCAGCGCCTCGATCAGCGCGCCCTCGTCCACCGTCGGGCCGCGACCGATGTTGTAGAAATACGCCCCCGGCTTCGCCAGCGCGAGCCGGCGCGCGTTCACGTAATTTTGCGTCGCCTCGTTTTCCGGCAACACGTTCACGATGTGATCCGCCAGCGGCAGCACCGCGGAGAGCTTCTCCTCGGCGATCACATGCACGCCCCGCTCCGAATAGGCGCGCCGACGCAACGCGTAGAACTTCATCCCGAACGGGGCCAGCAGCTCGACCAGCCGCTTCGCGATCGCCCCGTAGCTCAGCAGCAGCACCGTCTGCCCGTTAAGCAGGCGCGAACCCGCCCGATGCTCGAAGTATTTCCAGCCGCGCGCGCCCAACTGCTCCGCGAGCGAGGCCGGCAACTGGCGGCTCAGCGCGAGCATCATCGCCAGCGCGTGCTGCGCGCAGGGCTCGGCGAACACCGACGACGCGTTCGTCAGCACCGCGCCGCGCGCCCGCAGCGCCTCGAAGGTCTCCTCGTTGTCGTAGCGCGTGTAGCCCGCGCTCGTGAGCGCGATCCACTTCAACCGCTCCAGCCCGCGGCACGCCGCCGCGTCCGGCTGGCCAAACGCCACGTCCGCCTCCGCCAGCAGCGGATCCGCGCCGCCCGCCGCGAGCACGGACGCGTTCGCATCCTTCGAAACGACGAGCCGGTGCCCGCCCGCCGCGATCCCCGCCTCGAGCCGCGCGCGCGCCGCCGGCTCGAGCAAGGCGTTCGTCCAGATCGTCAACCCGTCCGCCATCTTCGCGCTCATGTCAGTTTCCCCCGCCTCACTCCTCCTCGGTGAAGGCGCAGATCGTATGCACGCGGATGCCGGCGGCGCGCAGCCGCTCGGATCCGCCCAGCTCGGGCAGGTCGACGATCGCCGCCACGCCCGCGATCTCCGCGCCGAGCGATTTGATCAGCCCCGCCGTCGCCAGCACCGTGCCGCCGGTGGCGATGAGATCGTCGACGATCAACACGCGATCACCCGCCTTGCAGGCGTCGGCGTGGATCTCGATCGAAGCGCTTCCGTATTCGAGCGCGTAGTCGGCGCCCACCGTGTGGAAGGGCAGCTTGCCCTTCTTGCGCACGAGCATGAAAGGCCGGTGCAACTGGTAGGCTAGCGCGCCGCCAAGGATGAAGCCGCGCGCGTCCACCGCCGCGATCAGGTTCACCCCGAGCCGCGTCGCGTCCCACGCGATGCTTTCGACGAGGATACGGAAAGCTTCGGGGTCGTGAAAAAGCGTCGTCACGTCGCGGAAGTTCACGCCCGGCTTGGGCCAGCCGCGGATCGTGCGGATCTTCGACTTCAATTCCTGGGCGGGGTCGATGTTGGGCATGGGCGCGAAAAAGAAGCCGCACGCTGGCACGCCTCTCCGCCCGAGGTAAAGCCCGCCCGCCGCGACCCGCCCTTGACCCCGCCCGGCGCTCCCGCACCGTGCCGCCTACCATGTCCTCCCTGCCCACCCAATTCGACGGCGTCACCGTCCTGACCAAGGCCAACGTCTACTTCGACGGCAACGTCGTCTCCCACACCGTCCTCTTCGCCGACAAATCCAAGAAGACCCTCGGCCTCATCCGTCCCGGCTCCTACTTCTTCGGCACCGCCGCCGCCGAGCGCATGGAGATCGTCGCCGGCGAGTGCCTCGTCACCCTCAAGGACAAGACCGAGGTGAAGACCTACGGCGCCGGCACCTACTTCGACGTGCCCGCCAACTCCGGCTTCACCATCGAGGTCAAATCCGGCCTCTGCGAATACATCTGCTCCTTCCTGCCCTGAACGGCCCCGCGCGAAGACGCCGCGCCCCGGCCCGGCGTCTTCGCATCGGCTCCCCCGCCCGACCGCGCCATGCGCTCCTTCCTCGTGCTCCTCGCCCTCGGCGTCGTCCTCCTGACGATCGCCATCGTCGTGCGCAGCGGAAAGCTCATGCGCGCCAACCCCGGCGAGCCGATCAACGCCGCCATGCGCCAGGCCCTCGCCGGCAAGGCCTACCAATGGCCCGAGGCAGACGCCGCGCTCCTCGCCCAACGCTACCCCGGTGCGGCCGACACGCCCAACGGCGCCCGCTACGTCGTCCTCCAGCCCGGCTCCGGCGAGGCCACGCCGCAAAAGGGCCGGCTCGTCACCGTGAACTACACGGCCCGGCTTCTCGCCAACGACCAGAAGCTCGACGCCTCGGCCGACCACGGCGGCCCCTATAATTTCATCGTCGGCCAGCCCAACATCCTCCCTGGCTGGACCGACGTCCTGCACCGCATGCGCAAGGGCGAGCGCCGTCTCGTCATCCTCCCCTACTGGCTCGCCTACGGCGAAAAAAAGAGTCCGCGCGGCAACATCCCCGCCAAGGCCTCCGTGCTCCTCGAGGTCGAGCTCGTCGACTTCAAGTAGCGGCTGTCGCCGGTTCCCCGCTTGCTGCTCGTTCGCCGCAGGGTGTCGATTCCCCGTCGTGTTCGACGGGGCGGCGCCGCGTGGCGGTCACCGCGCCTCCTCCGGGCCGGCTTGCCGCGTCGCGTCTTAACGATTTCTTAAGGCTTTCCGCCCATGGCTTAATTTGGGGACGACGGCCTGTTGAGTTACGCTGGGGCGATGACCGTCGCCGACTTCGTCCTCCTCGGGCTTTTTTTCGCCGCGCTCCTGGGCGCCACCCCTTTTCTGGGCGCCTGGATCGCCCGCGTCCTCGACGGGAATCCGCCGCGCCCGCTGTCCTGGATGAAGCCGCTCGAAGGCGCCGTCTATCGTCTGGGCGGAATCCGACCGGCCGACGAGATGAGCTGGCGGGCTTACGCCGGCGCGCTGCTCGTCTTCGGCCTCGTCGGCGGTTTCGTCGTTCTGGGGCTTCAGCTCGCCCAAGCGCATCTTCCGCTCAATCCGGAAAACTTCGGCGCCGTGCCGCTCGGAGTCGCGGTCAACACCGCGGTTTCCTTCGTCACCAACACCGACTGGCAGGCCTACTCCGGCGAAGCGTCGCTCGGTTATCTCGCGCAAATGGCCGGGCTGGGCGTGCAAAACTTCCTCTCCGCCGCCACCGGCCTCGCCGTGATGGCCGCGCTCGCGCGCGGATTTTCCCGCCGCGGCGGCGCCACGGTGGGCAACTTCTGGGCCGACCTGGTTCGCGCCACGCTCTACGTGCTGCTGCCGCTTTCCTTCGTTCTCGCCCTCGTGCTCGTCGCGCAGGGGACGGTGATGAACTTCTCCCCCTACGTCCACGCGACGACCCTCGCCGGCTCCGAGCAGGTCATCCCGGGCGGCCCCGTCGCCTCGCAGATCGCCATCAAGCAACTCGGCACCAATGGCGGCGGCTTCTTCGGCGTGAACTCCGCCCACCCCTTCGAGAACCCGACCCCGCTCTCCAACCTGCTTCAGACGCTCGCGATCCTGCTCCTCCCCGCCGCGTGCGTGGACGCCTATGGCCGCCTGGTCGGCGCGCGCCGTCACGCCTGGGTCGTGCTGGGCGTCATGTGCGCCTTCTTCGTCGCCGGGCTCGGTCTGTCGTTGTGGTCTGAATACAAGACACCCGGCGCCTCGGCCCTGCTCATGGAGGGCAAGGAAACGCGCTTCGGCGCCGTCGCCAGCGTGCTCTGGTCGCAGGCCACCACCGTCGCCTCGAACGGCTCCGTCAACGCCATGCACGGCTCGATTTCCCCGCTCGCCGGAGGCCTCGCGATCTTCAACATTTTGCTCGGGGAAATCATCTTCGGCGGCGTCGGTTCCGGCCTCTACGGCATGGTCGCGATGATCGTGCTCGCCGTCTTCCTCGCGGGGCTGATGGTCGGCCGGACGCCGGAATATCTCGGCAAGAAGATCGAGGCGCGCGAGGTCCGCCTCGCCGTCCTCGCCGTGCTCCTGCCGTGCGCGGCGGTGTTGCTGGGTTGCGCCGCCTCCTTCCTCACCGAGGCCGGTCGCTCCGCCGCCGGCGCGTCGGGCCCGCACGCGCTCTCCGAGATCCTCTACGCATGGGCCTCGATGGCGAACAACAACGGCTCCGCCTTCGGCGGCCTCGCCGCCACCGGCGGCCTCTACACCTGGGGCGGCGCGCTCGCCATGCTCGTCGGCCGCTTCGGGGTCATTCTCCCCGTGCTCGCCCTCGCGGGCGGGCTCGCCGCGAAAAAATCCGCCCCGTCGTCCGCCGGCACGTTCCCCGCCGACGGCCCGCTCTTCGGCGTCTTGCTCGCCGGCGTGATCCTGCTCGTCGCCGGGCTCACCTACTTCCCGGCCCTCACCCTCGGACCCGTGCTCGAACATCTCCTGCTCGTCTCCGGCCGCGCCTTCTGAACCTCCGCCCCTCCGCTTCCACGCCCTCTTCCGTGAACTCCGTGGTCAAAAAATCCGCCTGGTCTTCCGCTCTCCTTCGCCGCGCCGTCCTCGATTCCTTCCGGAAGCTCCACCCGCGCGAGCTTTGGCGCAACCCGGTCGTCTTTGTCACCGCCTTCGGCGCCCTCGCCGTGACGGCCTCGCTCCTGCGCGATGTTTTCTCGGGCCGCGCCGACGGCTTCGTCGTCCAGATCACGCTCTGGCTCTGGTTCACCGTGCTCTTCGCCAACTTCTCCGAGGCCGTCGCCGAGGGGCGGGGCAAGGCGCAGGCGGACTCGCTCAAACGCGCCCGCGCCCGGACCTTCGCCCGCCTCGTTCGCTCCGCCGCGCCGGACGCGGGCGAGGAACGCGTCGCGGCCCCCGATCTTCGCAAGGACGACCTCGTCGTCTGCGAGGCCGGCGACACCATCCCGGCCGACGGCGAGGTCGTGGACGGCATCGCCAGCGTGGACGAGTCCGCCATCACCGGCGAATCCGCCCCCGTCGTGCGCGAGAGCGGCGGCGACCGCAGCGCGGTGACCGGCGGCACGCGCGTGCTGAGCGACCGCATCGTCGTGCGCGTCACCGTCGAGCCCGGCGGCGGATTTCTCGACCGCATGATCGGCCTCGTGGAAGGCGCCTCCCGCCAGCGCACGCCCAACGAGATCGCCTTGGGCATCCTGCTCGTCTGCCTCACCGCGATCTTTCTCGGCGTCGTGCTCACGCTGCCCGCCTTCGCCCGTTTCTCGGAGCTCCAAGCCGGCCGGCCGGGGGCGGTCGACACCTCGCTGCCCGTGCTCGTTTCCCTCTTCGTCTGCCTCATTCCCACGACCATCGGCGGCCTCCTCAGCGCCATCGGCATCAGCGGCATCGACCGTCTCGTCCGGCGCAACGTCATCGCCACCTCCGGCCGCGCCGTCGAGGCCGCGGGCGACATCGACGTCCTGCTCCTCGACAAGACCGGCACCATCACCCTCGGCAACCGCCAGGCCTCCGAGTTTCTTCCCGCTCCCGGCGTGGAGCCGCGCGAACTCGCCGAGGCCGCCCAGCTCGCCTCCCTCGCCGACGCGACGCCCGAGGGCCGCAGCATCGTCGTGCTCGCCAAGGAAAAGTTCGCCCTCCGCGAACGCGAGGTGGCCGCGCCCCATGCGACCTTCGTCCCCTTCGCGGCCCAGACCCGGATGAGCGGCGTCGATCTCGCCGCCACCGCCTCCGCCCCCGCGCGCTCCGTCCGCAAAGGCGCCGCCGCCAACGTCCGCGCCTGGGTCGAGTCGCAAGGCGGCCGCTGCCCGCCCGAGGTTCTCGCCGAGGTCGAGCGCGTCTCGCGTGCCGGCGGCACTCCTCTCGTCGTCGCCGACGGCACGCGCGCCCTCGGCGTCGTCTATCTCAAGGACGTGGTCAAAGGCGGCATCCGCGAGCGCTTCGCCGAGCTCCGTCGCATGGGCATCCGCACCGTCATGATCACGGGCGACAATCCCCTCACCGCGGCCGCCATCGCCGCCGAGGCCGGCGTGGACGATTTCCTCGCCCAGGCGACGCCCGAGATGAAACTGCAACGCATCCGCCACGAGCAGGCGCAGGGGCGCCTCGTCGCCATGACCGGCGACGGCACCAACGACGCCCCCGCCCTCGCCCAGGCCGACGTCGGCGTGGCCATGAACACCGGCACGCAAGCCGCCCGCGAGGCGGGCAACATGGTCGATCTCGATTCCAACCCCACCAAGCTCATCGAGATCGTCGAGATCGGAAAACAGCTCCTCATGACCCGCGGCGCGCTCACCACCTTTTCCCTGGCCAACGACGTCGCGAAATACTTCGCCATCATCCCCGCGATATTCGTGGGCCTCTACGCCGCCTCCGACGCCGCCGACGGTCCGCTCGCCGCGCTTAATCTCATGGGGCTCTCGTCGCCCCGCAGCGCCATCCTGAGCTCGGTCATTTTCAACGCGCTCATCATCATCGCCCTCGTGCCGCTCGCGCTCCGCGGTGTCGCCTACCGCGCGCGGAGCGCGGCGGCGCTCCTGCGGCGCAACCTCCTGCTCTACGGCGTCGGCGGTCTCGTCGCCCCCTTCGCGGGCATCAAGGCCATCGACCTCCTCGTCACCTCCCTCGGCCTCGCCTGAACCCGTCGAGCTTGACCACGGAGAACACGGAGCGCGGCCCGCGAAATTCACGGCGAACGACCACGGGAAATTTTTCCGACTCCGTGCTCTCCCCGTGTCCGGGCTCCGTGTCCTCCGTGTCTAAAATCACGCCTCAGAAATCTCGGCTTCCATGAAAACTCTCCTCCAATCCGCCCGCCTCCTCGCCATCCTCACCGTTCTCCTCGGCGGCCTCTACCCGGCCGTCGTCTGGGCCCTCGGCCGGGCTTTTTTTGCCTCCACCGCCGACGGCTCGCTGCTCCGCGACGCTTCCGGCCGCGTCGTCGGCTCCGCCTTGCTCGCCCAGAAAACCGAGGATCCCCGCTACATCCACCCGCGTCCCTCCGCCGCCGACTACGCCACCGTCGCCTCGGGTGCCAGCAACCAATCCTGGACCAGCCGGGAACTCCGCGACCGCGTCGCCGCCGCCACCGCCTCGGGGAAACCCGCCGCCCTCGCCACCACCAGCGCCAGCGGTCTCGACCCGCATCTGCCGCCCGAGGCGGCTCTCGCGCAACTGGAGCGCGTCGCCGCCGCCCGGGGCTGGGGCCCCGCCGAGCGGACCCGCGCCGAGGCTTGGATTGCCGCCCGCACGGAAGGCGGCAGCATTTCCCCGCCGCACGTGAACGTCCTCCGCCTCAACCTCGCCCTCGACGAGATCGACGCCGCTCGCGACAGACGATGAGCAACGAGAGCGAAGCCGCCCGGCCGGACCCCGACGCGCTCCTCGCCTCGCTGCGCGCGGAGGAGGAGCGCGCCCGGCGCGGCCGTCTCAAGATCTTCCTCGGCATGTGTCCCGGCGTGGGCAAAACCCACGCCATGCTGCGCGCCGCCCATCGGGCGCGGACGGAAGGCGTCGAGGTGCTCGTCGGCGTGGCCGAGACCCACGGCCGGGCCGAGACCGCCGCGCTGCTCGCCGGCCTGCCGGCGCAGCCGCTCCGAACGGTCGAGCATCGCGGGGCGACGCTTGCCGAGCTCGACCTCGCGGGCCTCCTCGCCGCCCGGCCGCGCCTCGCGCTCGTGGACGAGCTGGCCCACACCAACGCCCCCGGTTCCGCGCATCCCAAGCGGTGGCAGGACGTGGTCGAGCTGCTCGAAGCCGGCGTCGACGTCTTCACCACGCTCAACATCCAGCACGTCGAATCCCGCGCCGACGCCGTCCGCCAGATCACCGGCGCGCCGGTCCATGAAACCGTGCCCGATTCGCTGCTCGACCTCGCCGACGAGGTCGAGCTGATCGATCTCACCGCCGAGGGGCTCCGCGAGCGCCTGCGCGAGGGCAAGGTCTACCTCGGCGAACGCGCCGCCCACGCCGCCCAGAATTTTTTTCGCGAGGAGAACCTCAACGCCCTCCGCGAACTCGCCCTCCGCTACACCGCCGAACGCGTGGACCGCCAGCTGCGCGCCCTCCGCCGCGGCGCGGTGAAAACCACGGTCTGGCGCAGCGGAGAACGTCTCCTTGTCGCGGTCGCGCCGAGTCCTTTCTCCACCCAGCTCGTCCGCTGGACGCGCCGTCTCGCCGCCGCCCAGGGCGCGCCGTGGCTCGCGGTCCACGTCGCCTTCCCCCGCCCGCTCCGCCCGGAGGCGCAGGCCTTGCTCGACAAGAACCTCGCCCTCGCGCGCGAGCTCGGCGCCGAACTGGTCCTCGCCCGGGGTGAAGACATTCCGCTCGCGCTCGTGCGGGTCGCGTTGGAGCACAACGCCACCCAGATCGTCGTCGGCAAACCGCGCGGCTCGCGCTGGCGCGACTGGCTCTCCGGCGGCTCGCTCGTGGACCGTCTCGTGCGCCTCGGCGGAAACATCGACATCTATGTCGTCCCCGCCGAGCCGGGTTCGCGGCGCCGCCCTCCCTGGGCGGACTTCGAGCCCATGTCGCGCGGCAACCCGCGCGAATACGCCCTCGCCGCGGGCCTTGTCGCGGCATTTTCCGGAATCGGTCTCGTCCTGCCCGAACACTACTATCTGGCGGCCGGGCTGGCGCAGCTCCTAGGCGTCATCCTCCTCAGCCTGCGCGTCGGACGCCGGCCCGTGCTGCTGGCCGGCGTGCTCGGCGCGCTCGTCTGGAATTTCTTCTTCATCCCGCCGCGGTTCACGTTCGAGATCGACAAGGTCGAGGACGCGCTGCTCTTCGCGACCTATCTGGTGGTCGCGCTCGTCGCCGGCCAGCTGACGGCCCGGGTCCGCGCGCAGGTCGTCGACGAGCAGGCCCGCGAGCGGCGCGCCAGCGCCTTGCTCCGGCTCACCCGCGCGCTCGCCGAGGCGCGGACGCTGGACGACGGCGCCTTCGCGGCGCTGCGCCAGATCGACGAACTTTTTTCGGCGCAGTCGACCTTGCTGCTCGCGGCCGACGACGCCACCCCGCCGACGCCGCATTTCGCGGCGTCGGTCACGCTTGACGAAAAAGAACTGGGCGTCGCCCGCCTCGCCCACCTGCGGCGCCGGCCGACCGGTCGCTTCACCGACACGCTTCCGGGCTGCGCGGGCTTTTACCTTCCGCTGCTTCGGGAGGACGCCTCGCTCGGGGTCCTCGGCATCCATGTCCCTTCCGCGGGCACGCTCACGCTGGAGCAACGCGACCTGCTGGAGGCTTTCGCCCGCCAGCTCGCGCTGATGGCCGAGCGCGACCGGCTCGCCGCCGTGCAGGAACGCGAGCGGCTCCTCGCCGAGTCCGAAAAACTCCATCGCGCGCTTCTGGACAGCGTTTCCCACGAGTTGCGAACTCCGCTTGCGGTGATCACCGGTTCGCTGGAGAACCTCGCCGCCGACCCCGATCCGGTCCGGAAGGCGTCGCTTCTGCGGGAGACCCGCCTCGCCACGAGCCGGCTCAATCGCCTCGTCGGCAACCTGCTGGACCAAACCCGTCTCGAGTCGGGCACGCTCCGCCCGCGTCCGGACTGGTGCGATCCGCGGGACCTGATCAACGCCGCGCTCGACGCCGCCCGCGAGGCGCTCGACGCCGACGCGCATCCGGTCGCGGTCGACCTGCCCGACGATCTTCCGCCCATACGCGCCGATTTCGCGCTCACCGAACAGGCCTTGGCCAATCTGCTGCTCAACGCGGCGCGCCACACTCCCGCCGGCACGCCGGTGTTCGTGACCGCCGGGATAGACCGCGGTGGCGAACGCTTTTTCTTCACCGTGGCCGACCGCGGCCCCGGCCTGCCGGCGGCGATGAAGGACCGGCTTTTTCAGAAGTTCGCGCGCGGCGACGCGGCCAAGGCGGGCGGACTCGGTCTCGGTCTTTCGATCGTGCGGGGTTTCATCGTCGCGCAGGGAGGCGAGGTGGTCGTCGGCGAGAATCCCGACGGGCGCGGCGCGGTCTTCACCCTTTACCTGCCCCACGGGCGCCCGAACCCTGCGCCCGACGCATGAGCACCGCCGCGACATCCACTCTTCTGGTCATAGACGACGAGCGGCAGATCCGGCGCCTCCTGCGCATGACCCTCGAGGCGGCGGGCTACCGGGTTCGCGAGGCCGAGACCGGCTCGCACGGTTTGCAGGAAGTAGCCGCCTCCGCGCCCGACGGGATCATCCTTGATCTTGGACTTCCCGACATCGACGGCGTGGAGGTGATGCGGCGCCTGCGCGAGTGGACGACCTTGCCGGTGCTCGTGCTCTCGGTCCGCGAGACGGAGCAGGACAAGATCGCGGCCTTGGACGCCGGCGCCGACGACTACCTCACCAAGCCCTTCGGATCGGGCGAACTGCTCGCCCGCCTGCGCGCGATCTTGCGGCGCGCGGGCGCCGCCGATCCCGAGCCGGCGATCCTGCGTTTCGGAGACGTCGAGCTCGACCGTTCGAGCCGCCTGGTGCGGCGCGCGGGCGCCGAGGTCCATCTCACCGCCAAGGAGTATGCGTTGTTTTCGTTGCTCGCCCAACACCGAGGCAAGGTGGTCACGCATCGGCAGATTTTGCGGGAGCTGTGGGGGCCGAACGCGGAGGACAACACCCACTACCTCCGGGTGCATATGACTCACCTGCGGCAAAAGCTGGAGGCGTCGCCCAATCAACCCCGCCATCTGCGCACGGAGTCGGGGATCGGCTATCGACTGGTCGATTGAACCCCGAGACAGCTCGATCAGGGGGGCGGAGTCATGGCCAAAAGGCGGGGCGCCGTTCAGATGCGAAAGGGTGCTTCCCGTCGACTTCAAGTAAGCGAAACGGGCGCCCCCGCCCGCCCCTCCGCCGCCGTCTCCTCGACCGCAGGTAACACCGCCCCGCCGCGCAACTGGCGCCACAACGCCACGCCGCCCGCCAACACGTAGAGGTGATAGGTCGTCACACGCCAGATCAGGAGCGCCGGCCCCACCAGCGCCGCCGGCGCGAACAGCGGCAGCACCGCCCCCGACAACAGCTCCACGCTGCCGCCTCCCCCCGGCGCGACCACCAGCAGCGAGATCAGAAACAGACACCCTTGCAGCAGCATCAGCGGCAGCACCGGCGCCTCGACGCCAAGCGCGTAAAACGTGAGCGGGAGCACCCCGTAGCGGCAGCACCACTGCACCGCCGCCACCGCCACCGCCGCCGCAAAGCGCGTTTTCCCCAAGCGCCAGAAGCGCGCGATGTTGCCCGCCGTCCGTCGCGCCGCCGCCGCGAGCCGCTCGAGCCTGCCGCCGGCGCTCCTCCCGCGCCACGCACGCAGCGACAGCACGGCGCCCGGCGCCGCCACCGCGCCGAATCCGGCCAGCCAGGCGAGCGGATGCGCCGCCTCCCATCCCGCGGCCAGCTTCTCGCCAAGCCCGCTGCGCGCCAGCAACCCCGCCACCGCCACGGCCGCGAACGGCCAGAGCAACGAGAAGAAAATCACGTCCGCCGCCACATCCGCCGCGACGATGGCCAGCGAGGCCTCGGGCGGGATGCCCAGCCGGCGCGAGAGCGCCACGCGCACCGGGATGCCGCCCACCCCGCCCGGCGTGGCGGCCAGCGCGAACTCC
>CAMLNJ010000045.1 GCA_946481225.1 uncultured Verrucomicrobiota bacterium
TCGATGCGCAGGCCGGTCACGATCCCCTCGCGAATCAGGTGCCGCAGCTTCGCGTGGACGGCCTCGAAGACCCGCGCATCCTCCATCCGCAGGCCGACGAGCGTATCGATGGCGAAGAATCGCCGATAGTTCGTGCCGTGAGCCCCCGCCTGCCAACGGGTCAACTGGTAGTGCTGCCGGTCGATGATGCGGTCGAGCTCGTCGAAGCTGCTCGGTGCGCCGACCTGGCCGTTGAGACGACACAGGCGCTCCGCCACGATCTGCTCCGCCTCCGCGCCTTCCGCGCCGGACAATATCTCCGCCTCCGTCTCCGGCCTAAGCGGAAGCCTCGCCTCGCCGAAAGCCAGCGCGAGCGCGCCGTTTTCAAAAACCAGGCGAAGGTCGCCGCGCTCCAGCATCAGGCCGTAATGCTCCGGGAGCAGCGGCGCGAAAATCCGCGCGCGGCCGGGATCGGCGTAGTCGTTCCAGCGGATGTCGAAAAAGTCCGCGTAGGCCGAGCCGCGTCCGAGCCGCAGCACGTCGCGCCACCAGCGGTTGAGCGGCCCGTCGATGCCCATGTGGTTGGGAACGAAATCCAGCAGCAGCCCCATCCCGTGCTCGCGCAAGCGGGCCGAAAGGCGGCGCAAACCCGCCTCTCCGCCGATCTCCGGATTTATCTCCTCGTAGTCGCAGACGTCGTAGCCGTGCAGGCTGCCCGCCGTCGGCCGGAAGATCGGCGAACAATAGCAATCGCCGACGCCCAGCGCGTGCAGATCCGGCACGATCTCCGCGAGCTGGTCGAAGGTGAAGCCCGGGTGGAGCTGCACCCGATATGTCGCGCGCGGCCGGCGACCGGACGTCTGGGCCGGCGGGAGCGTCATGCGCCATCCTCGCGCAACAGCAGCGCCCCGGGCGTGGAAAACACGATTTTCGTCGGCTCGACCCGCGCCACGCCGCCCGGCCCGTCGCCACCGAAGCGCGCCTCGTTGCTCGCCAGCTGGATTCGCCAGCGTCGTCCGCGCGCGCGGGCGACGAGATTCTCCTCCTGGACCGTGCTCAGCCCGGGCTCCAGCCCGGCGAGCAAAAGCCAGTCCCCGTCCGGATCGAACCAGCGCAGGCCGAGGACGTTCTCCGCCACCCGCTCCACCTGCCAGGTCTCCCTCGGCGGGTTGCGAAAAATCGGAATCGCGGCGCGCAGACGCAGGCACGCCCGATAAAGCGCCAGCACCTCCGCGTGGGGCGGGTGGCGACGCTCCGCCCAGTCGAGTTTGCAACGAAGAAACGCGTCCGCCGACTGCGGGTCCGGCATGAGCGCGAGCGTGCGCGCATCGTAGTTGAACCCTTGGTGGGCGAACTCCTTCCGGCGGCCTTCCGCGACGCCCGCGCCCAAGGCGCCCGGCATGTCCGTGAAAAAGACGAACGGCGTCCCCGCCGCCCACTCCTGGCCCATGAAGAGCATCGGCGTGTAGGGCGTCAGGCACAGCAGCATCGAGAGCGCGCGATAGGCCTCGGGCGCGATGGTATCGCTGAGACGCTCGCCGAGCGGCCGGTTGCCCACCTGATCGTGGTTCGAGATGCAATGCACGAACTGCTCCGGCGGCCGACGGGAGGCCGGCGTGCCGCGCGGCCCGCCGTGATGCGGGCTGTGCTGCCCCTCGTAGACCCAGCCGGAACGCAGCGCGCGGACACACTCCTCGATCGAACCCGAGAAACTGCCGAAGTGCGCCTCGCGCTGACGGGTCAGCCCGACCCGCGCGGCGTGGTGGAAGTCGTCGGCCCACACGCCGCTCGCGCCCCATCCGCCCGCCTCGACGGGCGAAATCACGCGGGCGTCGTTGCGCTCGTCCTCCGCCACGACGAAGGCGCCGCGCTCCTGCGCCGCCGCCACGATCTCGGCCACGATGTGCGCGGGGGACTCGTCCTCCATCGCATGCGTGGCGTCGAGCCGCAGCCCGTCGAAGCGATACTCGTCGAGCCACATGCAGGCGTTGCCGACGAAAAAGGCGCGGACGGCGGGCTCGGAGAAGTTGAGCGTTTGCCCCCAGATCGTGTTCTTCGCCGGGTGAAAATAGCCGGCGGCATAGCGCGCGAGCACCGCGCCGGAAGGACCGACGTGGTTGTAGACCACGTCGAGCATGACCGCGAGACCGCGGGCATGGGCCGCGTCGACCAAGGCGCGCAGATCGTCCGGCCTGCCGTAGCAACGCGCGGGCGCGTAAGGCATGACGCCGTCGTAACCCCAGTTGCGCGCACCGGCGAAGTCGCCCACGGGCATGAGCTCGATCGTGTTGACCCCGAGCTCCACCAGATCGTCCAGACGCCGGATCGCGGCCAAGAAAGTTCCCTCCGGCGTGAAAGTCCCGATGTGCAGCTCGTAGATCACGCGTCCGCGCCAGACGGGCCGGCGCCACGCCGTGCGAATCCACGCGTAGGATCCGGGATCGATCACCTCCGACGGCCCCTCGACGCCCGCGGGCTGGAATCGCGAAGCCGGGTCGGGCAGCGCGCCCTCGCGCAGCAGATAACGATAACGATCGCCCGCCTCCCCCCGCGGGTCGCGCCCCTCCCAATATCCATCCTCCCCTTTCTCCAAAGGGATCTCCCGCGCGCCTGACTTTCCATCCACGCGCACGCGCAGGCTCGGCTGACCCGGCGCCCACACTTGGTAGCACACGCCGTCGGCGCGCACGGTCGCGCCCACCCCGCCGGCCATCGTCGAGGCGGCGGATTGTTCAAAAGAGGGAGGAGATTGCATGGCTCGGGGCGAAGCGGCCGCCCGCCGGCTTCTCGTCTACCGTAGCAAGTCCGGCGCGTTCCCTTCATCGGGGGCGTCCCGGAAACAGGCACCGGCGCGGGCCGGACGCCGTGCGCCTTTGGATACGTTGCGGCCGCCGCCCATCCCGGCCAAACACGCCCGGGGAAAACGACTTCGCGCCGGTCCGCGTTGACAGCGATGCCGTCGGGTCGAATCTGCCGCAACTTCCAGCCCCCATGCGTCGCCTCCCGCTTTTCTCCGCCGCCTGCCTGCTCTGCCCCGCCCTCGCCCGCGCCGCCGAATCCGCCGCCCCCGCCGGCTGGCACGCCACGACGCTTCTCCAGGCGGTCGGCTACATGGTGCTCTTTGCCGTGATCGGCATCCTTCTCGCCGTCATGGGCTACAAGCTGTTCGACAAGCTCACCCCCGGCGACCTCCACCGCGAGATCATCGAAAACCGCAACGTCGCCGCCGCCATCCTCGGCGGCGCGATGATCCTCGGCGTCTGCGTGATCATCGCGGCCGCCATGCTGGGCTGACCCCGCCCGCGCGCGTCGCCTTGAAACGCAGCCGACACGTCCGCCTCCTCCTTCTCGGCGGCGGCCTCGCCGCCGGGGCCAACAGCGCGTGCTCGCCCGGCTCCGCCCGCGAGGAACCGCGCATCACCGCGGAGAGCTACTACACGAACGACTACTATATCGCCGGCGCCGGCTATTACCACGCGCCGTTCCGCGCCTTCTTCCCGCACCGCTACAACCACTACGACGCCGGCGCCAACCGCTACTTCTACGGCGGCCGGTGGGGAGCCGCCCCGTTCCAGAGCGCGATCAACATCTCCACGCCCACGCCGGAGGCGGCGGCCGCCGCCGAGGCCGCGCGGCCTCCCGTCGTGCGCGGCGGCTTCGGACGCACCGGCGGCTCGCACCACATCTGGTCCTGATGAAACGCCATCGCCGCGAGCCCCGTCCCGGATGGGCCGAACGCGTCGAGCACGCGGGCCTCACCTACCACAGCCACGCCGAAGGCCCCTACTGGGACGAGTCCGCCTGCTACGAATTCAGCGCGGAGGAAATCGACCGCCTCGAACGCGCCGCCGGCGCCCTGCATCGTCTCTGCATCGACGCCACCGAGCAGGTGATCGCGCGCGGATGGTGGGATCGCCTCGGCATCCCCGAACGCGCCGTGCCCGCCATCCTGCGCTCGTGGGAGCGCGACGACTTCAGCCTCTATGGCCGCCTCGACCTGGCCTTCGACGGCGTCGGCGAACCGAAGCTGCTCGAATACAACGCCGACACGCCCACCGCCCTCGTCGAGGCCGCGGTCGCCCAGTGGTTCTGGCTTCAGGACACCCATCCCGACGAGGACCAGTTCAACTCGATCCATGAGCGCCTCATCGAGGCCTGGCGCCGCCGCGGGTCCCTCGGCGGCGAGCGGGTCCACTTCGCCGCGCTCGCCGACCACGCCGAGGACCAGCAGACGATCCTTTACCTGCGCGACACCTGCGAACAGGCCGGCTTCGCCACCGGTTCCGTCGCGATCGAGGAACTCGGCTGGGACGCGCAGGACGACCGCTTCGTCGATCAACACAACCGGCCGGTCACCGACTGCTTCAAGCTCTACCCCTGGGAGTGGATGTGGCGCGAGGACTTCGCCGCGCACCTCGAGCGCGATCCCGTGCGCTGGCTGGAGCCCGCGTGGAAGCTGCCGCTCCAGAGCAAAGGCCTCCTGCCCGTCCTCTGGGAGCTCTTTCCCGGCCACCCCAACCTCCTGCCCGCCGCGTTTTCCCCCGAGGGCCTTGGCGGCGACTTCGTCCGCAAGCCGCGCTTCAGCCGCGAGGGCGCGAACGTCGCGTGGTTCGAGCAGGGCCGCCCGCGCGAGGAAAACGACGGCGGCTACGCCGACCAGGGCTACGTCTACCAAGCCCTCGCGCGCCCGCCCGCGTTCGACGGCAACCACCCCGTCTTCGGGGCCTGGATCGTCGACCACGAGCCGGCCGGGCTCGGCATTCGCGAGGACACGCGCCTCATCACGGGCAACCTGAGCCGCTTCGTGCCCCACTTCCTCCGCCGCCCTTGAGCACCGTCAACCCCACCCTCCTCCGCGTCGGCATGCGCGGCCTGATCGACGGCCGCGACCACGTCGTGCGCTGCCGCGCCGTGCTCAGCGTGCGGATCAAGGGCGAGACGTATTTTTGGAACGAATACATTCTCGACGACGGCTCCGGTTGCTTCGCCACCCTTTCCTACGAGGAGGACGACACCGGCTGCGTCTGGCGGCTTTTCTCGGAGCTGACGCCGCTGCGGGCCCTCTCGGCCCGGGAGGCGGCGGAAAAACGGGAAGGCGACAAGGTCAACCTCGGCCGCGGCCCCTTGCGCGTAACCCTGGTCGACCGCTCCCGCGTGATCTTCGTGGAGGGCGATCCTCCCGAGTGGCTGGTGGTCGGCGACGAGGCCGACTTCTTCAACGCCGAGGCCTCCGGCCACATGCTGGTCGTCAGCTGGACCGGCGAGGAGGTCGAATACTACTACGGCGGCACGATCCCGGGCCGAAAGGTCGCGGAGACCTTCGGCCTGCCCCACTTGCGCGAACGTCCCCGCCCGGCGTCCGGTTTTTCCGCCTCCGGAGCCGGATACTCCGGCGGCCGCACCTGGGCTCCCTGGCTCGTGCTTGTCGCCGTCGTCGGCGTCACCCTCGCCGCCCTTTTCCTTTCGCCGGGGCGCTCCGAAGCCCGGCCCGCGCCTCCGGCCAAACAAGCCGCGTCCGGGCTTGTTCTTCCTATCGCGGTGAGCGGCATCTTCCCGACGCTCGGCAGCGCGCGGATCGCCGGTCGTGCGACCGTGGAGGTCGGGGAACCCGGCGCGCGCATGGATCGCCACGAGTATGCGCTCCGCTCGCCCAACGGTTTCGACGCGCTCCTGATCGACGCCGCCGGTCCCGGCCTCGCCGAATGGCTGCTGCTCAGCCGCGAGCCGGCGCCCACCGCTTGGACGCCCGTGAAGCTGGCGGCGCTCCGCGCGGGCCAGCCTCTGGACTGGGGCGGCCAAGGCTTCCGCGTGGCGCGCGTGCAAGCGAGCCGCCTCCTCGACCGGGCGGGCGAGTTTCCCGGATTCTCAAAAACAGGCGAGCAACGCTGCGGCCTGATCGCCCGCGAGGGCGACGAATGGCTCTTTCTCCGCTGGTCGGAAACCGAGCTTGCCTTCTATCGCGGACGCTCGATTTCCGAGCGGGAAGCGAAGCAGGCGCTCGGCCCGGAGTGACGGACGGCCCGCGCGCTCAGACCCGTTTTTCCCGCCATTTTCCCCGGCGGAAAAGCAGGCCGCTCCAAAGCGCGAGCACGGAGAACGAGACCGGCACCGCGATGAAAACGCCCGTCGGGCCGAGGCCCAGCGGCCGCGCGAGCAGCCACGCCAGCGGAATCTGCCCGAGCCAAAAGCAGAAAAAGTTCAGCCGCGTCGGCGTGCCGGTGTCGCCCGCGCCGTTGAAGGCGCCCTCGAAACACATCCCGGCCGCATAAAGCGGAAACGCCAGGCTGATGATCCACAGAGCCCGCGTCGCGACGGCGAAGACCTCCGCGTCGGCGGTGAAGAGCCCGGCGATGAACCGGGCGAAGACCACGAACATCACCCCCACCGCGCCGAGGAAAATCACGTTGTAACGCATCGCGATGCGCACCGCCTCCGTCGCGCGCTCCGGTTTTTCCGCGCCCAGGTTTTGCCCGACCAGCGTCGCCCCGGCGTTGGCCAGGCCCCATGCGGGCATGAGGGCGAAAACGACCACGCGGATCGCGATCGTGTAGCCGGCGACCACCGGACTGCCGAAGAGCGCGAGGATCTTGAACACGCCCACCCAGCTCGTCGTGCTGATGAGCAGCTGTCCGATGCCGCTCGCCGAGGTGCGCAGGATCGCGGCCATGCTCCCGGCGCGAGACCGCAGATCGTCCCAGCCCACGCGCACGCGCCCGGCCCGCACCGTGAGGTGCCAAAGCTGGTAGAGCACACCGACGCCCCGGCCGATGTTGGTCGCCACCGCCGCGCCCGCGACACCCAGCTCCGGGAAAGGGCCCCAGCCGAAGATGAAGCAGGGATCGAGGATCAGGTTCAGCCCGTTCGCCAGGATCAGCGTGCGCATCGCGAGAGCGGCGTCGCCCGCGCCGCGGAAGATCGCGTTGATGAGAAAAATCAAAAATACCGTGGCGTTTCCGCCGAACATGATCCGCGCAAAGCCCGTCCCCTGCGCCACCACCGCCGGCTCCGCTCCCATGAGCGTGAGGATGTCTCCCGCGAAGTATGCGAGCGCCACGCCGATCAGCGCCGAAAGCGTCGCGCCCAAAAGCAGGATCTGCCCGGCCGCCTGCGCCGCGAGCACGGGATTCTTCTCGCCGATGCGTCGCGAGACGATCGCGGTCGCGGCGAAGGAGATGCCGATGGCCACGGCATAGATGAGCGACATCACCGACTCGGTCAGGCCCACCACCGCCACCGCCTCCTTGCCGAGGCGCGCCACCCAGAACACGTCCACGATGGTGAAGAGCGATTCCATCAGCATCTCGATCACCATCGGCACCGCGAGCAGCAGCACCGCGCGCTCGAGTCCGAGCGCCGTGTAGTCCTGCAACTCCCCGCGCAAGGCTTGGCGCACCGCGCCCCAAAAGCCCGGCGCGGCCGGAGCGGGCACGGCGATCTCCGCCGAGGATTCGAGCGCATCCGACATAAGCGAAAGATGCCCGTGAACTTGCGCTACCCCGTCGCGGGATCAAGCCCCGCCCGCGCCGCCGCCTTCCACGCGTTCGAGCATCCGGGCCAGGTGCAGCTGCTCCGGCCCGACCTCGGCGAACCGCAACGCGCGGCGAAAGCCCTCCGCCGCCTCACGGTGCTCGCCCAGCCGCCAATGCAGCTCGGCCGCCACCGCGTGATAGAGATAGTGACGCTCGAGACGCGCCCGGTCGGGGATTTCCGCCAGCGCGGCCAGCCCGGCGACGGGCCCGCGGAGATTGGCGACCGCCACGGCCCGGTTCAGGGCCACGATCGGCGTGGGCTTTATCCGCATCAGGTCGTCGTAGTGCCCGAGAATACCCGCCCAGTCGGTGGACGCCGCGTCGGGCGCGAGGCAATGACACGCCGCGATGCCCGCCTGCACATGATATTCCGAGAGCTCGTCGCCCTGGGCGGCGGCGCCGAGGTGGCGGAGCCCGCGGTCGATGAGCGCGCGGTCCCATAGCGAACGGTCCTGCGCCTCGAGACGGAGCAAGTCGCCCTGCGCGTCGGTGCGGGTGGGGAAACGCGCGGCGTTGAAGAGCATCAGCGCCAGCAACGCGTGGGCGCGCGGCGTGTCGCCGACCGGGTGCCGGACGAGGAGATCGGCGAGCCGGAGCGCCTCGCGGCAAAGATCCTCGCGCAGGAGCCGGTCGCCGCTCGAGGCCTTGTAGCCCTCGTTGAAAAGTAGGTAGAGCGTGGCCAGCACGCCATCGAGTCGCGCCGCGAGCTCGTCCCCCGCCGGCGGCAGCTCGAAGCGCACACCGGCGTCGCGCAGCCGCTGCTTGGTGCGCGTGAGCTGCTTTTCGATGGCGGCCTCGGTGCCAAGGAACGCCCGCGCGATCTCGCCGGTGCCGAAGCCGCCGAGGACCTTGAGCGCGAGCACCACCTGCGCGTCCGCCGAGACCGCGGGGTGGCAGCAGACGAAGAGCAGACGCAGGGCGTCGTCGCGGATGGCGTGCTCGTCCGAATCGAGGGCGGCCGCGTCGACCGAGGACGTGGAAGGTGCGGTTTGCTCGAGGTAAGCCGCGATCGCGTCCTCCTTCGCGGCCGACATACCGTCGTGCCGCAGCGCGTCGAGGGCGAGGTTGATCGCGACGCGGCTGATCCAGGCGGAGGGATTGGGCGGCACCCCGCCCATCGACCAGGTGCGCAGAGCGCGAAGCATCGCCTCCTGCACGACGTCCTCGATCAGGGAAAGATTATGGACGCCGAAACGCCGCGTCAGGGCGCCGTGCAGACGACCCGCCTCGTGGCGGAAAAAATGCTCCACCAAGCCGGCCGGACCGGCGGGCGGATCGGGGTTGGCCGCGGTCGTCACCACGCGAGACGTCCCTCTCAGGCGGCCGGGCCGGCGACGACGCCCAAGTGGCAGGTCTCGGCCATCGGTCGGACTTCGATGACGAGCCCGTGCTCGAGCCCCGGGTGCCGGCGCGCGATCTCCGTGGCCTCGTTGAGCCCCGAAACGCGGAGCATGACGTAGCCGCCGACCGCCTCCTTCGCCTCGGAGAAAGGTCCGTCGGTCACGCGCGAGCCACCCGCGCCCGAGACGACCCGGGAAACAAGCTCGAGCGGGCGACCGTCGACCGCTTTGCCTTGGGCGCGCAGGCCCTCATACCAGGCGTTCCAGCGAACAACCAGTTGCTGGCGCTCTTCGGGCGAAAGATGGGCGTGGGTCTCGGGTCCGGTGTTGCGGAAGAGAAGCAGATAAGGAGCGGCGGCGGAGGCGTTCATGGGTGGGAGAATGGATCGATGGCGGCGATGTTCATGACCACGACGAAACGGCGAGGCCGGTTCGGACAGGATTTTCGCAAAAAGGCAAAAATTGGTTTTCGATTCGGTCGATGTCCGAAAGCGCATCGTCCGTTCGTGGTTAGAATGAACACATCCAGCCTCCATGAAAAAGAAGCTCCCCGTCACCATCGTCCGCGTCCTCATGGGCCTGCCGCTCGTCGTTTTCGGGCTGAACGGTTTTCTCAATTTCATCCCCCCGCCCGAGGGCGGCCTGCCGCCCGCGGCGGCGCAATTTTCCCAAGCGCTGCTCGATAGCGGATACATGATGCCTCTCATCGGTGCCACCCAACTCGTCGTCGGCGTGCTGCTTCTCGTGAACCGCTTCGTGCCGCTCGCGCTCGTGTTGTTCGCGCCCTTCATCGTCAACAGCATCGCCTTTCATCTGGCGCTGGAGCGAATCGGCCTCGTGCCGGCCGGCGTTTTTCTCGCTTTCGAACTCTACCTCGCCTGGGCCTATCGCACCGCGTGGAAGCCTCTTCTCACGGCCCGCGCGGAACCCGTGTAGCACTCCCGCACCACCACAACCTCAACCCGCCCCGCATCATGCCCGCCTACGTCGATGGATTTGTCCTGCCCGTGCCCAAGAAAAACCTCGCGGCCTACCGCCGCCTGGCGCTCAAAGCCTCCAAGATCTGGCTCGAACACGGCGCGCTCGATTATCGCGAATGCGCAGGCGACGACCTCGACGTGCCCTTCGGCCTGCCGTTTCCCAAGCTCGTAAAGCCGAAGCGCGGCGAGACCATCGTCTTCGCCTGGATCACTTACAAATCCCGCGCCCACCGCGACCGGGTGAACGCCGCGGTCATGAAGGACCCCCGCCTCAAGTGCGACCCGAAGGCCATGCCCTTCGACTGCGCCCGCATGGTCTACGGCGGCTTCAAAACTCTCGTTGGGAAATAATCGCCATGCCTCCGGCCGAAGCCTCCGAATTGACCACACTCCGCGCGAAACTCGCCGGGCTCCGCGCCGAGTTCGTCGACCTCGCCTTCGCCCTTGAACGCCGCGGACGGATCGACGCCGCGGACGTGGCGATCACCGCCTCCTCGCGAGTCGGGGAACTCTACGACCAATCCTCCGAAGCGCCGGACGTCCAGAAAACCGGAAACATTTAAAAACGCCCCGGCTTGGGATCCGTCGTCGAGCAACAAGAGCCCGCGCGCGCGAACGGCCCAGCCGACAGGCGGAAGCCTGCCTGAAAGCTCCAAGCCCCGGTCGGATTTCCGCCCGATGGGCTCCCCTGCGGCTCCGCGCTAGGCTGGGCGTCATGCCGTCCCCTTCTTCCTCACGCGCATCCCGCGGCAATCAAACGAAGACCGCGAGCCCCGCCTCCACCGCCGTATCCACGCGAAAGAAAACATCTCCCTCGCGGATCGTGGTGAAAGGCAACCGCGGCGTGAAAGTCACCCGCTCGGTCACCATCAGGCGCCCCGCCGGCGTCCTCTTCGCCTTCTGGCGCGACGTTGAAAACCTGCCTCGCATCATCAAGCACCCGGTGACGATCACGCGTGTCTCCGATCTCGCTTCGCACTGGACGGTCAGCGCGCCGGGCGACCGCGAAGTCGAGTGGGACGCCGTCATCATCAACGAGCATCCCAACGAGCTCATCGCTTGGCGTTCCCGCGAAGACGCGGAGATTCCCCATGCGGGCACCGTGCGCTTCCACCCCGCGCCGGGCGACGAGGGCACCGAGGTGACGGTGAATCTCGAATACGACCCGCCGGCCGGAAAACTCGGCGCCCTCCTCGCCAAGCTCACCGGGGAGGAACCAGCGCAGCAGGTCTCGGAAGCGCTGCGCCGTTTCAAGGCCCTGATGGAGGCGGGCGAGATTCCCACCACCGAGGGACAGCCGGTCGGGAAACCTCAGAGCAAAAAAAACAACTCATGAAAGCCGTCTGCTGGATGGGGAAAAACAAGCTGGAGGTGCAGACGGTCGACGACCCGCGCATCCTCAACCCGCGCGACTGCATCGTGCGCATCACCGCCACCGCGATCTGCGGCTCGGATCTCCACCTCTACGACGGCTACATCCCGACGATGGAGAAAGGCGATATCCTCGGCCACGAGTTCATGGGCGAGGTCGTCGAGGTCGGGCCCGAGGTGAAAAAGCTTAAAGTCGGCGACCGCGTCGTCGTTCCCTTTACGATTTCCTGCGGCGGCTGCTTCCACTGCTCGCGCCAGCAGTGGTCCTGTTGCGACAACACCAA
>CAMLNJ010000046.1 GCA_946481225.1 uncultured Verrucomicrobiota bacterium
ACGAAAAACACGCTGGCCGATCTGCGCTGGCTGCGCGCGACGAAGCTGGATGTCGCGATCATCGCGGCGGCGCGGCGCGGCGTGCCGGTCATGGGAATCTGCGGCGGTTATCAAATCCTCGGGGAGCGGCTTTCGGATCCAGGCGGTGTGGCGGGCGATGCGGGCGACGAGCCGGGCCTGGCTCTTTTGCCGGTGGCGACGCGTTTCGAGAGCCCGAAGGTGGTTCGCGCGGTGACGTCGGAGTGCGAAGGGCGCCGGTGGACGACCTACGAGATTCACCAAGGGCGGACCGAGGCGACGGCGGTTTGCGCGCCGTTTCAGACGGTGTTCGATGGAGATCGGCCGAGGCCGGACGGACATCGCGTGGGCAAGGTCTGGGGGACCTACCAACACGGTTGCTTCGAGGCGCCGGAGAGCCGGCGGAGGCTGGCGGCCGCGGCCGGAATCGTCGGGCATGCGGCGCCGGATTTCACCTGGAAGGAGCGGCGGCTGCGGGTCTACGAGGCGATGGCCGATCACATCGTGGCGCACGTCGACCTGGGCCTTATCCGGCGTTATCTCGGGCTATGACGACGCGTGAAACAGACAGGCGCGGACGCCGACCGGGTCGATTGCATGCCGCCGTCGCGGCGCTAGCATCCGATTTTTTCCCATGAGCAAATATCGCACCGAGACCGAGGCCGAGCATCGCGAGCGCATGCGCGAACTGCAGGAGGAGATGCGCGCGAAGGTGCGCGCGGCGAAGGATCGTCGTGGGCTGATTCTTTGCCACACCGGCGACGGCAAGGGGAAGACGAGCGCGGCCTTCGGCATGGTGGCGCGGCAGCTCGCGCACGGAAACAGGGTCGCGGTGGTGCAGTTCATCAAGGCGAGCAACGATCACGTGGAGCGCCTGCTGCGCGGGCCTTTGCTCACCTGGGACCACTACGGCGAGGGCTTTACCTGGGACACCCAGGACCGCGCCGCGGACATCGCTTGTTGCCGGCGCGGGTGGGCGCGGGCGCTGGAGCATCTGGCCAATCCCGAGATCGATTTTGTCCTGCTCGACGAATTGAACGTGGTGCTGCAACTGGGCTACCTGCCGGTCTCGGAGGTCGTCGCGGCGCTGAAGGGAAAACGCGCGGACCAACACCTCGTCCTCACGGGCCGAGGCGCGCCGCCGGAGATCATCGAGGTCGCCGACCTCGTGACCGAGATGCGCGCGATCAAGCATCCCTTCGACGCCGGCGTTCCGGCGCAGGCGGGCATCGAATTTTGATCGATCCGCGGAAGGCGGGGAGCCGGGGCGTAGGTGGTTTCGGGCCTGTTTTTATAAGGGAAAGTTCGGGCCCGGGCTGCGGGGATATATCGTTTACATGATTTTCATGACTCTTATTGCTGGGGCATGGTGAAATCCCGTCGCCGTCGTTTCGGATTTTCTCTGATCGTTTTCGCCTTCGCAGGTCTGCTCGGCGCGGCGGAGGAAGCGAAGTCTCCCGGTTTGATCCACGAAATCCGCACCGTGGACGGGGAGGTTTTTCGCGGCGAATTGCTTCATGCCGACGCCACGCGGCTGGTGCTTCGTTCGAAAGTCGCGGGCGAGCTGACTTTTGCGACTTCGGAGGTGGTTTGCACCCCGCCTCCCTTGGTCGACGCCGCGGCGACGCCCCCGGCCTGGGTCGCGGCGACTCCGCCGCCCGTCGCTCCGGAGCCGACGCCGGTTCCGCCGGTTGCTCCGCCCGCCGCGGCGGCGCCCGCGGGCAAGTGGAGGCGTTCCGCCGAGGCCGGTTACTCGTTCCAAGAATCGACCGTTTCGAAGCGCGACGTCTACCTGCGCGCGGAGGCGACCTACGAGGCCTCCGACCGCTACCGCTACAACGGCCTCGTCAAATACATCTACGGCGAGCAGGAGGACCAGAAGAGTTCCGACCGCCTCGAGGCGCTCGCCGCGTTGCGGCACGATCTCGCGAAGCGCTGGGTTTTCCGCGGCGACCTCGGTTATCGCAACGACCACCTGCGCGAGCTCGACCTCGAAACCACCGGCCTCCTCGGCGTGCAGTATCTCCTTTTCCAGCGTCCGCGCTTCCGCCTGTCGCTCGGCCCCGGGGCGGGCTTCCGTTACCGCGAGACCGACGCCGCTTTGCTGGAGGGCACGCGTTTCAACGTGGATTTCGTCGAGGATCTTTCGTGGACGATCACGGAGCGCATCTCGCTCACGCAGGGAGCCAGTTTTCTCTACGACACCGCCGCGCCCGAGGCCTACCGCGTTAGAAACAACGCCGCCCTCGGCGCGCGCCTCACCGACCGGCTCCGCGCCAATCTCCGCTACGAATACGAGTTCGATCGCGCCCGCCCCGTCGGTCCTTCGCGCGTCGACCAGCGCCTCTTCACGACGCTCGGCATCGAGTTCTGATTCTTTCCCGTCCCGCTCCTCCAAGACCAACGAACCGCCATGAAAACGAGATCCCGTTCCGCCCGCCTCCTCGCCGCCGGCCTCCTCGCCGCGCTTCTGCCCCTCGCCGCCACCGCCGCCGATCTCTTCGAGGTCGAAGCCACCAACGGCGTCGACACCATCCGCGCCGGCGACTCCAGCGTCCTCGATCTGGTCGAGAAGCTGGTCGACACGAAGGACCAGTTCGCCGCGTTCGACGGCACCAACTTCAACGGCCGTCTGCGCTACCAAGGCATCCCCGACGCCGTCACCTTCCAGCAAAACAACGACGGCAGCGGAGTCATCAATTTCAACCTCATCAACGAGAGCTACAACTACGCCAACGAGGACGACCTGAAAGACTTCCTCAAGGCCAACGGCGAAGGCATCTATGCGCGCTTCCTGAAGGAGGTCGCCAAGCAATCCGCCGTTTCCGTCACGGACGGCAACCCCAGCTCGACCACCGCCTCGTCCTCCCGGGCCGATTTCCAAAATTTCGCCATGACGCCCGTCGGCGAGTTCGACTTCGGCGAGGGCGCGATCCTCGCGGCCGAGGAGGGCGTCGGTCTCGGCGGTTTCGGCCTCGGCTTCAACAGCGGCCGCTTCGAGGCGGAGGTCGCCGGCGTCGCCTACGAGGGCCAGTTCGCGGAGATCGGCTTCGCCTGGCTCAACCTCGGCCTCGGCGACCGCGTGCGCCTCGTCGCTCCGATCGCCGGCAGCTATCTGGAGATCGAGGGCACCGCGGTCTATGGCGTCAGCCAGTCCTTCGCGCTTCCCATCCGCATCCTTCAGATGAACAAGACCGACCGCTGGAATTGGCGCCTCACGCCCATCGGCGGCGTCAACGTCCGTGTTTCGCCCGACGCGCTCTCGGGCTCGCTCCTCTGGAACGCCGGTCTCGTCAACTCCCTCGACTATCGCGTCAACCGCCGCCTCATCGTCTGCCTCATCAACCAGGCGACCGTCTTCCGCAGCATTCCCATCGAGTATTCGGACTACAGCTTCGACGCCGACATCGATCAGATCATCGCGAAGAACGGCCTGCGTTTCGTGACCCCGATCACCCGCCGCATCGTGGGCGACGTGTTCTTCATCCGCACCGACTTTCTCGAGGAGGCCGCGGTGGAGAACTTCTACACCTTCGGCGCCTCCGTCTCGTTCAAGGCCACCAAGCGCTTCAACCTCACCCTCGGCGCCAACTACGATCTGGGCGAGACCGACACCGACGACGAGTTCAAGTCCTACTCCGTCGGCCTCTCCTCGGCCTGGCGCTGGTAGGCTCACCCCGGCTCTTCGTAGCGCAGGCTCCGGCCCGCATCCGGGCGGACTGGAAGTCCGCGCCATCGCCCAACCTCGTCGTGAAGCCCGGCCGTCGTCGCCTCTGGTTCCGCCTCCTCGCCGCCCTCGGCCTCTGCGCCGCGGGCGGCGTCCTCTTGCTCGCCTTCGCGCCCCTGCCGGTCGGCTGGCTGGTCAATCGCTACGGGCGCGATCTGCCCGGGGCGCGCGTGCGCGTCGAGTCCGCCACGCTTCGACTCCGGCCCTTCGGCGCGGGACCGACGCTCGACGTGCGCGGCCTCGCGGCGGACAAGGACGACCGCCCGCTCGTCCGTCTCGCCCGTCTCGATCTCTTCGCGCGAAAGGCCGAGCTCCTCGACGGCCGCGTCTTCGCCACCGTCGAGGCGACCTCGCTCGAGCTGACGCTTCCCGCGGCCGATCCGGCCGCCAAAACCCCGGACGCCGGCGCGACGCCGCCCGATCTGCCCGCCCTGCTCACGGACGCGCGCTCGTGGCTCGCGGCCGATCCGCGCGCCGTGTCGGTGACGATTCGCGATGCCCGCGTCTCGGCGCCCACCGGCCTCCTTCCGCCTGGCGTCGTCGCGCCTGTCCTCGCCCGTGTCGACCTCGTGCTCGGGCCGCGCCCGGAGGGCGAGCTGGCCGCGCGCGTCGAGATCCGCTGCGCCGATGCGCGCGGGCCGGCGCCCGTGATCGATTTTGTCGTCGCGCCGGACAACCGTTCCGCCGTCGCGAGCCTCGATCTGCCCGCGGTGGAACTGGCCGACGCGGCGGCGCTTTTCACGCCCGGTCGTGCGCCGGAGACGCTGGGCCGCCTGGCCGCGCGCGCGCGCGCCGACCTCGATCTGGTCGCGCTCAAGCCGGGCGCCGCCGGCTTGGAGATCGACGGCGAGGAGCTGCGTCTCGCCGAGCCTTTGCCGCTGGCGGCGCCGCCGGCCGCGCTCCGGCTGCGGCTTCGCGCGAACGCGGCCTTCGACCAGATCGTGGCGGAGCGTTTCGAGCTGACGGCGCCGGGCCTAGAAATCGCGCTGCCTGGGCTCGAAGTCGGGGTGTCGCCCGCCGTCGACGAGCTGCGGCTTCGTTGGGGCCTGCGCATCGCGGCCGATCCCGCCCGCGCCTGGCCTCTCGAATGGAAAAATCGCGTGTCCTCGCTGCCTCCCGCGGCGGCGGCGCTCGCCGCGGAGCTGACGGAACTGCAGGCGGAGGGACGCGGGGCGACCGTTCTTCGTCGGGACGCTTCGGGCGCGGGCGTCTGGCGCGTCGAGCGCGCGGAATTTTCCCAGACCCTTCTGGCAAAGCTCGGCCCGACGCCGCTTCGGCTCGCGCTCGAGGCACGGCAACCCGACGCCGCGGCTCCGGTCGAGGCCGTGTTGCGCGTGCAGGAGTTTAATCCCGCCGCGGGCCGCGCCGAGGGGGACGCGTCTCCGCTTGCCGCGCTCGACGCGATGGTTTCGGCGGAAGCCGCGCTGCATGTGACGCCGGAGCTGACGCTCGCCGACGCGCGGCTGCGTTTTTCCGTCGGCCCGGGCAGGCTGCGGCCGGAGGGCGGGTTTTCGGCGCTGGGGCGGGACCTGTCGTTTTCGCGGATCGAGCTCGATGCGCATTCGCCCGACGGGCGCGAGGTTCGGCTGGAGAAGGCGGATTTCGTCGCGGGTGACACGCGCCTTTCCGTCGCGGGCAGCCGCGCCACGCGTAATGACGACGGGCGCGTGGCGCTCGATCTCAAGCTGGCCGCCGCCGCGCCCCGAATCGCCGCGTGGTCGGCGTGGCTGCCGCCGGAGGCGGACACGATGCTAAAGCCCCTCGGCTGGCGGGCGGCCGATCTCGGGCTCGCGCAGCTCGACCTCTCGGGGAACGCGGTGATCGCGCCCGGCTCTCTGGAGGAGGCGACCTTCGATCTGGCCGGTTCGGCGGGTTTCCGGATCGGAGAAGGTTCGTTGGCGGCGGAGTGGACGGCGCGTCGCGAACAGCAGGGCGCGGGGACGGTGTTTTTCTCGCTGCGTTTGCCGCAGTTCGAGCCGGGCGGGTGGCCTGGGCGTCCGACGCCGGATTTCGCGTGGTCGCATTTGCGCCTGCCGCTGAGCGTGGAGGCCGAGGGGCGGCTGGAGCCGCCCGCGTTCGCGCCGCACGTCCGGGCGAAGGTGCGCGCCGGAGCGGGTTCGGTCGTGTTGCCGGCCTCGGTCGTGCCGGGCGGAGAAACGGTTCGGTTGCGGGATTTCTCGGTCGAGGCGGCGGTGGCGGGCGATCCGCGGGTGATCGAGGTGCCGGAGTTGCGACTGCGGCTCGACGAGGCGGTGGAGTTGGTCGCGACGGCGGCGCGCGTCGATCTGCGCGAGAACCCGAAGGCGGAGGGACGCTGGTCGGTTTCGGCGTTGGATTTCGCCGACGCGCTCGCGGCCTGGCCCGTGAAGATCGAGCCGGAACTGCGGGCGAAGGTCGCGGAGCATTTGAAAGCGGGACGGCTGGAGCGGCTGGCGGGCGAGTTTGCGGTGGAGTTGCCCGCGGGCGAGGCGCCGAAGATCGGAAAGGCAGAGGTGGATCTGGCGGTGGCGAATGTGTCCGCGGCGGGTGCCTTGCTGCCGGTGCCGGTGAAGGTGCGGCGCGCCGACGTAACGCTCCGCTGGCCGCGCGTGGAGGCGCGGGTCGAGGGGGTGGATATCCCGGGCTTGGCGGTTTCGCGCGTGGACGTGGATCTGGCCGATTTTACCGAGTCGTCGTGGACGGTGGCGACGCGGGCCGACTATGTCGCGGAGATGGCCAAGTTGCCCGCCGAGCTGGGCCTGCCGAAAGGCGTGGCCGGGCGCGTGGCGGGAAGTCTCACGGCCGACGCGAAGCTTCGGCCCGAGGCGGGTGCGCCGGACGAGCTGACGTTTTCAGGGCGCGTCGCGGTTGCCGCGCTGGAGGTGCCGGGGCTCGTCGAAGGCGGGGCGGCGGGCAAATTCGGCGGAGCGTTTTCGAGCGGGCACCGGGTTGAGTTCGAGTCCGTGGTGGATGCGTCGCGCTTGGCGTGGCGTGTTCCGGAGCTCGCGGGCCTCCAGGCGCCGGCGGAGTTGAGCGTGAAGGCGGGCGCGGCGCTCGACCCGGAGTGGCGACCGACGGAGGCGAAGCTGGCGCTTTCGGCTCCGGAGGCGTTGGGGCGGCCGTTCGTGGCGAGGCTGGCCGCGGAATGGGCGAAGGGCGCGTCGGCGTCGCCTGCGAAGGTGGAGTTGACCGAGCTGGCTTGGGGTCGCTCCCGGGTGTCCGGGGAGTTTTTCGAGACCGCGCAGGGGCCGCGCGTGAACCTGCGCGCTCCGCTGGTCGTCGTGCCGGAGATCGTGGCGGTGGCGCGGCCGCGACTGGCGTCCGTTCCGGGGCCGGTCACACCGGCGCCGGTCGAGAGCGAGCAGGCGGGTGCTTCGGCGTTTCCGGCGCTCGCTTCGCTGGTGGCGGACGTGAAGATCGAGCGGGTCGAGTTGGGCGAGGATCGTTCGTTGCGCGGTGTCGAGCTTGCGCTGACGTGCGGCGAGGATGGGCTGCCGCGTTCGGCGTCGTTGAACGCGACGGAGGGCGAGCGGAATCGGCTGCGGGCGACTTTGGAGACCAAGCCGAAAGGGCGCGACCGGCTCCTGGAGCTGCGGGTCGACGACGTGCCGCGCTGGGCGGCGGCCGCGGCGGCGCCTCTGCGCGTGGCGCCGCCATCGACGGCGGAGAAGCTGGGCGAGATCGAGGCGGTCGTCGGCGTGATGCTGGGCAACCTCAACACGATCGTCAGCCTGCTGGCGGGCGGCTCGTTGGAGGTCAGCGCGGTGTTGCCGGAGAACCAGAGGCCGCCGCGCATTCAGGCGGTCGTGGCAGTGCGCAACGCGACGGTCCTTCGCGCGCCGCGCATCGTGCAGTTGCTCGCCCTGAAATCCGGACGCGAGCTCGAGCGCCGGCCCTTGTTGCGCGAGTTCTCGGTCCAAAGTTTTTCCCTGCACGACGGCCTGGTGGAGGTCGCCGGCGTGAAGCTCGACGGCACCGGCTTGATCGACCGGCTCAAAATCGGGAAGGGGACCTACACGCTAGAAGGCGAAGTGGTCGCGGTCGACGGCACCTACTTCGGGATCGGTTTCGAGGTGGATGGCACGCGGTCGGATCCGCAGGTCTGGTTGAAGGATAATTTCGTGATTCGCGCGATCGGCACCACCTCGGAGCTGGATTTCGGGGAGTGAGCGGCGGATCGAGTTCAATCGACAATCAAGGTGGGCGGGCGCGTCCCTGCGCCCGCTGCGTTTGTCTCGAGCGACGGGCGGGGAGCGCCGAGCGATGGGCGGAGGGACCCGCCCATCCACCGATGAGGCGTGGCGGCCTCAGGCGTCGAGACCGAAGAGGCGGAGCGGCGTCTTTCGGCCTCGAAGCGTCGTCTCGCCGAGGTCGCGCCAGGGCAGGTCGTCGGTCGCGCGGGAGCGCGTGGCCTCGGTGGCGAGGATGACGGCCGGAAACTCCTTCGTGAGCGAACAGACACGGGAGGCGACGTTTACGCCGTCCCCGATGACGGTGTATTCGAGTTTTTGCGGCGTGCCGACGGCGCCGGCGACGACGAGCGAGGTGTTGAGGCCGACTCCGATGCGGACCGGCGGCTCGTTGCGCGTGGCGCGATGGGCGTTCCACTCGGAGACCGAGCGCACGATCTCGCGGGCGGAGCGAACGGCGCGGGTGGCGTCGTCGGGTTGGCGGAGGGGGGCGCCGAAGAGGACCATGACGCAGTCGCCGATATATTTGTCCACCGTGCCGCCGTGGGCGAAGACGGCCTGGGTGACGCGGCGGAAGAACTCGTTGAGAAAAGCGACCGAGGCCTCGGGCGTCATGCCTTCTGCGCCGGAGGTGAAGCCGCGGATGTCGACGAAGAGGACGGTGACCTCGCGCGCGACGGGCCGGTCGAGGACCTCGTGGCGGCGCTCGAGTTCGTCGGCGACCTCGGGGGAGACGAAGCGTCGCAGGCGGGCGCGCGCGCGCGACTCGGCGAGGAGGCGGAGCTGGCTGTTGACGATCATCGAGGCGAGCGCGGCGGTGATGAGGAGGAGCATCACGCCGCCGAGGCTCACGCGCGTGTCGCCGAGTCCGTCGCGGAAAAACCAATGGTAACCGGCGAGGAGCCCGCCCGCGGAGAGCCAGAGCAGCGGGCGGGAAAGGCGGAGCGAGTTGGTGAGCAGGACAAGGTTGGCGGCCGCGACGTAGGCGAAGGCGGCGGCGAGCGTGTCGCGGTCGCCGAGATGGAAGGCGGCGTAGGCCTGGAGCAGGGCGACGTCGCCGGCGGCGAAGAGCCAGCGCCAGGCCGGGTGGTGGCGGCGTCTGCTCGCGATGAGGAGCACGACGAGCGCGTAGGCGGGCAGGAGATAAGGATAGGCGCCGGCGATCGCGGACCGGTCGAAGGCGGCCTCAAGCAGCGGCACCGTGGCCAGCACGAGACGCCACCAAGCCATGCGGTATTCCTGGCGGGAGCGGGCTCGACGGATGAGCTCGGCGGGCGCGGCGTCGTCCACCGCGCGGACGTTGCGCCACCATGCCTGGGCGGCTTGCGCTACGGTGGGAAGAAGACGGGAGAGCGGCACGTCGGGGTTGTTTAACGGGATGGATCGTGGTCGCAATCCGTCTGAAGGGGGCCGCTCGGCGAGTTTTTCGTTGTCGGACCCGCGGCGCGTCTGCATCGCGAAGGCATGTTCAAGGCGTTCGCGGTGCTGATGTTCTGGGTCTTGGCGGCGGCGTGGGCCGACGCGGCGGGGGTGGGCGAGGGGATGACGCGCGCCGAAGTCGAGGCCCGGGTGGGCAAGCCGCTCTCGGTGCTGGTGCGGGGAGACACGACGGTGATGCGTTATCCGAACGACGGGCGCGTGGAGCTGGTCGGCGGGAAGGTGGTGCGCGTGGTGCGGGTGCGGCACGTCTCGGACCCGGCGACGCCGGAGGAACTCGCCGCGGAAGAGGCGGCGAAGGCGGTGGCGGCCGAGGAAAAGGCGAAGGCGGCAGAGGAGGCGGCGGCGAAGGCGGAAGCGGCGGCGCAGGCCGCGGAAGAGGCGGAAGAGGCGAAGGCGAACGCGGAGGCGCTCAAGGCGGTGGAGGCGGACGTGGCGCGCCTCACGGCGGAGCACGAGGCGGGTCCGGGCGCCGTGATGGGGGAGATGATGGGCGGGGAGGCGCCGGGGCGGTTTTGGACGATGTTGGGGATCGGGGCGCTGGTGCAGGTCGGGGTGGGGATGGTTATCCTGAAACTGGCGTTCCGCTGGGCGGATGTGCATGCGGACTGGATACAGATGTTTTGGCCGGCGCTGGCGGCGATGGCGGGCGGCACCGCGGTGCGAGGCATCGGCCACGCGGCCTGGGGCGTGACGGAATTTTTCCGGGTGGACGACGCCGTGTCGTATCTGGCGTTGCTCGCGACCCTGTTGAAGACGACGCACGCCTGCACCTGGCAGAGGGCGTTCTCGGTCTCGGCGGCGGCGAAGCTGATGACGATCGTGGTCTGGTCCTTCCTCAGCGTGGCGCTCTCGCATTTGTTGTTCGCGTGAGCGCGCCGGAGCGCCGGCCCGGCCGATCGCCTGAAGCTCAGTCGTTGAAGCGCTGGCGCGGGTTGGTCTCGAGGAATTGCTCGATGAAGCGCGCGAAGGCGGAGCCGAACTCCTCGCGCTTCTTTTCGCCCATGCCGAAGATGCCGTGCATGTCCTGCTCGCGCGCCGGATACTCGCGGGCCATCTGACGCAGGGTTTTGTCGCCAAAAATCACATACGCCGGCACCTCGCGCTCGTCGGCGAGGCGCTTGCGCAGCTTCTTCAGCTCGGCGAGGAGGATCTCGTCGCACTCGACGTCGCCCTCGCGCTTGATCGGCGAGCGCCTGGCCTTCGGCACGTGCTCGGAGGGTTTGGTCAACGTGACGGGGCGGCGGGACTTGAGGACGTCGAGGCCTTCGGGAGTGAGTTCGAGCGTCGGGTATTCGCCGGCGCCTTGGCAGACGTAGCCGAGGCGTTGGAGCTCGCGGCCGATGGAGGCCCAGTGGTGGCGCGGGAGATCGCCGCCGATGCCGTAGGTGCTGAGACGGTCGTGGCCCCAGCGCTCGATCTTCTCGGTCTTGGCGCCGACGAGCACCTCGACGACGTGGTTGAGGCCGACGCCGAAGCGCGAGGCCTGGCGGCAGCGGAAGACGCAGGAGAGGAATTTTTGCGCGTGGACGGTGCCGTCGTAGGTCTCGCGCGGCTCGTTGCAGTTGTCGCAGGCGCCGCAGTTATCCAGCGGGAAGGTCTCGGCGAAGTAGGCGAGGAGCTCGCGGCGCCGGCAGCCGGTGCCCTCGGCGTAGTGCGACATGAGCCGGAGCTGGTTGCGCGCGCGTTGCTGCTCGGCGGCGTCTGTCATCTCGTCGATGAAGTGAGTCTGCTTGGCGATGTCGCCGCCGCTGTAGAGGAGGAGGCAGTCGCCGGGCAGGCCGTCGCGGCCGGCGCGACCGGTCTCCTGGTAGTAGCCCTCGATGTTCTTCGGCAGGTCGTAGTGGATGACCCAGCGGACGTTGGGCTTGTTGATGCCCATGCCGAAGGCGATCGTGGCGCAGATGATCTTGGTCTCGTCGCGCAGGAAGAGCTCCTGGTTGCGGGCGCGTTCGGTCGCCTCAAGGCCGGCGTGATAGGGTCGGGCGGCGTAGCCGCGGCCGGCGAGGGATTCGGCGACGCGCTCGGCGGTGGCGCGCGAGGCGCAGTAGACGATGCCGCTCTCGTCCTCGCGGCG
>CAMLNJ010000047.1 GCA_946481225.1 uncultured Verrucomicrobiota bacterium
CTACCTCTTCGCCTACTACGGCTTCGTCCTCGCCGCGCCGATCCTGCTCATCGCCTCCGCGCTCCTCGCCGCGTGGGAACGCGTCCACCTCCGCCCGCGCCGCCACGCTTGAGCCGCCGCGCTTCCCGCTACAGGTTCGACGCATGTCCCACCCCGCCCCGCTCGTCGTCGACCTCGCCGGCCCCGCCATCCCCTTCAACCGCTACTTCCAGCGCGGCATCGGCTCCTGCCACGCCTACCTCACGCTCCGCGAAGACTTCCGCGAACACGTCCGCTTGGCGCAAAAAGAGATCGGCTTTGGCGGCATCCGCTTCCACGGCATCTTCACCGAATACGTCGGCGTCGTCCACGGCGGCGAGGAGGCCGACGGCGGCCCGCGCCTCAATTTCCAAAACGCCACCAAGATCTACGAGTTCTTCGTCGCGCAGGGCATGAAGCCCTTCGTCGAGCTCGGCTTCATGCCCACGCGCCTCGCGAGCGGCCCACAGACGATCTTCGACTATCGCGGCAACATCACCCCGCCCAAGGACTGGGCCCAGTGGACGCGTCTCGTCCGCCGCTTCGTGCAACACCTCGTCGACCACTTCGGTATCTCCGAGGTCCTCACCTGGCACTTCGAGGTCTGGAACGAGCCCGACCTGCACAACACCTTCTGGACCGGCACCAAGCTCGACTACTTCCGCCTCTACGCCGAGACCGCCCGCGCCGTGAAAGCCGTCGACGCCCGCCTCCGCGTCGGCGGCCCCGCCACCTCGAAGACCATGTGGGTGCCCGACCTCCTCGCCTACTGCGCCGAACAAAACGCGCCCGTCGACTTCGTATCCACCCACCACTACGCCGTCGACGCCGACCTCGTCCTCGGCGAGCCCGCTGGCCCGATGTATTACCGCGGCCCCGCCGGCCTCGCCAAAGAGGTCGCCCGCGTGCGCGCCGAGATCGCCGCCTCGCCGTTCCCCAACGCGGAGCTCCACTTCACCGAGTGGAACTGCTCCCCCGCGCACGAGGACATCTTCGGCAAGGACACCGCCTTCACCGCCGCCTTCGCGCTGCAAACCCTCAAGGAAGTCTCCGGCCTCGCCGACTCCTACATGTGGTGGACCGTGAGCGACATCTTCGAGGAGAGCGGCCTGAGTCTCCGCCCCTTCACCGGCAAATACGGCCTCGTCAACCAGCACGGCATCCCGAAGCCCTCCTTCCACGCCTACCGCTGGCTCGCGAGTCTCCACGACACCGAGCTCACGCTCGCTCATCCCTCCGCCCGCGCCTCGCGCTCGACGCAGGGCGACATCCGCCTCCTCGCCTGGAATCTTCCCGAGGTGATCGAAACCGACCTCGGCGGCGGCGAATGGAAAACCGCCGGCGCCCCGCGCACCGACCGTTTCACCCTGCGCGGTCTCCATGGTCGTTACCGCATCCGCCTTCACACCGTGGACAACGAGCGCGGCAACGCGCTCGCCGCATGGCGCGCCATGGGCTCGCCCGATTACCCCAAGGCCGACCAGCTCGCCGCCCTGCGCGTCGCCGCCCGGCCCGTGCTCCTGCGCGACGAGACGCTCGACCTTGCCGGCGACTTCTCGCTCAGCTTCGACCTCGCGCCCTGCGCGTTGGTTTTTGCCGAGCTCGAGCGCGCCTAGCACGGTCCAAACCAAGTTGTAGCCACGGCCGTGTCGGCCGTGGGATCGGCTCAAGCGACGCGCCCGACACGGGCGCGTCTACAGGTCTATTTGAAACGCCCGGGCGTGCTGGACGCGAAACAGCTAAACATATTTGCCATGCCGGAAGGTCCGGGGAGCGCCCCGTCTCGGGTGCTAGCACCCGAGCTCCGATAGTCCCGGGTGCTCCGCCGGACGCGGGCCCGCCGGCCAGAGAAACAATCTCTGCTCGGCGCGAATCGGCAGGTCGTTGATGGACGCGTGCCGCCGGTGCATGTGACCGGTCTCGGCAAACTCCCAGTTTTCGTTGCCATAGGATCGGAACCAAGCGCCCGAGTCGTCGCGCCACTCGTAGGCGAAGCGCACCGCGATGCGGTTCCCGTCGTGCGCCCAAAGTTCCTTGATCAAGCGATAGTCCAACTCGCGCGCCCACTTGCGCGTAAGAAAGCCGACCACCTGCTCGCGCCCGCGCACAAACTCGGCGCGGTTGCGCCACTCGGTGTCCGGCGTGTAGGCGAGGCTCACGCGTTCGGGATCGCGGGTATTCCACGCATCTTCGGCGGCGCGGACTTTTAGGCGGGCGGTTTCAAGCGTGAAGGGCGGAAGCGGCGGACGAGTTTGCATGAGAGTGCGAATGAGAGTTTGAATTTATGCCGCAGGGCCCCGCAGCCGCGCCTCGAGTTCGGCGATGCGCGCCCTCAGCGGAGCCACGACCTCCGCGACCTCGGCGGCCGTGAAACGAGGCGTGATGTATTTGGGGCAGTTCCAGTCAAAGGCGGTCACCGCGATACGCACGATTCGTTCCACCGCGCGGGCCGGCACGCCCGGCGGCGCGAGGCGCGCGGCAAACGCGGGGTCCTCGCCCGCGGGCGAAAACCGCGCGCGACCATCGATCTTCAGCCGCCGACGGCCCGGATAATCCATGAGGAAAAGCGCCACCCCGTCGTCGCGCTTCACGTGACCGACGGTGAGCAGCTGGCGATTCCCGCCAAGGTCGGCGAACGCCAGCGTGCCCGCGTCGATCACCTGCAAAAACCCCGGCGGCCCGCCGCGATGCTGCACGTAGGGCGCACCGTCTTCCGTCACGCTTGCCAGATAAAAACTATCCCGCGCCGCGATGAAGCCGGCTTCGTCCGGACCGAGCAAATCGGGCCCGCCGGACGCAAGCGCGACCTGCGCCCGGCCATACACGAACTCCTGCTCAGCCCGCACGCCAGACGTGAGATGAGTGGCGAGGTAATTACGCGCCATGACGGAAAACAAACGGCGAGTCGGACGAGTTGACCGGCTTAGCCGTAGAAATTCAGTCGGAGGCGGAGTAGCAAGGTAAGGTGGCGAGCAGATTTCAGAGGCGAACGACCAAGGAATACCCGGAGGGTATTTCGCCGGAAGAGAGCCACTGAAAGGTGCCGCCAGATTGCGTCGATACGACCCTCTCGACTGAATTTCTACGGCTTAGAACACCAGCGTCTGCCAGCCCTCGGCCAGATAGCGACGGATGCTGGACAGCCCAGGCGTGCCAGGCAGCGCGTTGCCCGTCTTCAACGGAATGCCGCAAGCCTGCAGTCCCTCAGTCGCGCCAAAAGCGGCGGCGCACCCGCACGAGCCGCCCACGACCAGATCGCGGACCGCGTCGAAAAGTCCGTGCGCCGGATGGGCGAGACGCGACAGCTCCGCCGGCCAGCGGGTGCCGGCGCCGATAAACTCGATGGCGACCTCGTCGCCCGCCTCGCGCGATTCACGGGCCAGCGCCAACGCGTTGAAGGCGCGGCCAAGGGCCTCTTCGCCGGACGTGGGATCGGACAGGATGATGACTGCAATTTTCATAGGTGATGAATGACGGCTGCGAAACGAGCCGACGCCCACAAATAGACAGACCTGTATACCACGCCGCAAGCCAAAAATAGACAGTTCTGTCTATTTCATTGCCGAACTCCGGGACCGGACGCATGTTTTTCCCCAATGAAACCCACCCCGGCCGGCGGCTCCGCGAAGCGCGAGCACCTGATCGACACGGCGCAGGCGCTTTTCGCGCGCGACGGCTACCGTGCCGTGGGCATCGACACCGTGATCGCCGAGGCGGGCGTGGCGAAGATGACGCTCTACAACCATTTCAAATCGAAGGAGGAGCTCATCGCCGCCGTGCTCGAACGCCGCGCCCGGGAGATCGCCGCCGAGATCACCGCGCGCGTCGAGTCCGCCCCCGGCGGCGCGTCGGGCCGCGTGCTTGCGGTCTTCGACTGGCTGGAAACCTGGTTCCGATCACCCGGCTTTCACGGCTGCCTCTTCATCAAGGCCGCGAGCGAGTATCCCGGGAAGGACGAGCTGCCGCGCCTGGCCGCCGTCGCGTTCAAGACGGCCTGCCTCGACCTGTTGAACGAACTCTGCGCCGCGCTCGACGTCGCCCGCCCGGCCGAGTTGGCCCGCCAGCTCGCTTTGCTGATCGAGGGCGCGACCGTGCTCGCGTTTATCCATCGTCGGGCCGATCCGGCCCAGGACGCGCAAGCGGCCGCGCGCGCCTTGCTCGCGGCGGCGCTGGCGAAATAGCGGCGCGCCCGGCTTGCAACCGGCGGCCGGCAAACTACGCCCACCCCATGATCGGCGTCTTCGATTCCGGGTTTGGCGGTCTCACCGTGCTGTCCTCGCTCCTGCGGGCGCTGCCGGTCTACGACTACCTCTACCTCGGAGACAGCGCCCGCGCCCCCTACGGCGCGCGCAGCGCCGAGGTGGTAAACGAGTTCACGCTCGAAGCCGTCGAATGGCTCTTCGACCAAGGCTGCCCGCTCGTCGTCCTCGCCTGCAACACCGCCTCCGCCCGCGCCCTGCGCAACATCCAGCAACTCCACCTGCCAAAGCACCGCCCCGACCGCCGCGTGCTCGGCGTCGTCCGGCCCTCGGTCGAGGCGCTCGCCGGAATCCCCGTCGGCACCGTCGCGATCCCCGACCAGACCCCGCCCTCGGCGGTCGAAGGCCTCGTCGCCGTGCTCGGCACCGAAGCCACCATCGCTTCCGATTCCTACGGCATCGAGTTGCGCAAACTCGCGCCACACCTGCGCCTCGTCCAGCAAGCCTGCCCGCTCTGGGTCCCGCTCGTCGAAACCGGCGAGATCGCCGGCCCCGGCGCCGAATACTTCCTACGTCAGAGCCTCGAGCGCATGCGCGCCTCCGCCGGCGGCGAATGGCCCAAACGCGTGCTCCTGGGCTGCACGCATTATCCGTTGCTCCTGCCCGCGCTGCGCCGCGTCGCCCCGCCCGAGGTGGAGTTTCTCGCCCAAGGCGACCTCGTGGCAGACCGACTCGTCGACTGGATGCGCCGCCACCCGGAGCAGGAGCGCCGCCTCGGCCGCGGCGGCACGCGCCGCTATTTCACGACCGACGACTCCGCGTGGTTCTCCAGCCACGCCGAACGGCTCCTCGGCACCCCGATCCACGCCGAACGCGTCCGCCTGCGCGGCTGAGCACTCTCTTTTCCGGTGTAGACCCGACCGCTGGTCGGGTTGCCAGGCCGGTGGCCTGGCCAATAAGCGACCTCCCCCGGCAAAAGACGGCCTTTTGCCCTTGCCGCACGAAAACCCGGGACGGAGAAACCGCGCCCGATTTCATGCAGACTCCGCAAACGCAGAAGATCACCCTCGACCAAATCGACATCCACGGCGGCACGCAGACCCGCGTGAAGACCAACGAGGAGGCGATCGAGAGCTACGCGGAGGAGATGAACAACGGCACGGTCTTCCCGCCCATCACGCTTTTCTTCGATGGCGCCACCTACTGGCTCGCCGATGGGTTCCACCGCTACCTTGCCGCAAAACGCATCGGCGTCCCCGCCATCACGGCCGATGTGAAAGCGGGCGGGCGGGTCGACGCGCTGCGCCACGCGCTCGGCTCCAACGCCACCAACGGCGTCTATCGCACCAACGCCGACAAGCGCAACGCCGCCGCCATCGCCCTCGAAGAGTGGCCCGGCCTCGCCAATCCCGTCCTCGCCGACATCTGCCGCGTGTCGACCGACCTCGTCCGCACCTGCCGGCGCGAGCTTGAGCAGGCCGGAAAAATCGCCCGTCCCGAGCGCGTGATCGGCCGCGACGGCAAAGAATACCCCGCCGAAATCGAGCGCGAGTTGACCGACCAAACTGACGAGAAAGCCATCCACCGCGGCGGTGGTGGTAGCGGCGAGGGTGGCGAAGGCGGAGGTGGCGGCGGTGGCCGCCCCTCGAGCAAAGGCGACGGCGGCGCCCCCGGCGGCACGAACGCCGAACTCGAACGCGAGGCCCGCTCCATGATGCACCGGGGAGACATGAATCCCTTCGAGTTGCGCAAGCTGATGAGCGTCACCGCGCACGACTACGCCTCGAGCGTGATCAACCTCCTCAACACGATGCCGCCCGCCGCGCCGAAACGGAACGAGGGCCTGCTGCGCATCAAACGCTGGATCGAGCGCGTGCTTGCCGGCGAGATCGCCCTTGGCGTCGAGCCCGAGTGGTCGGGCCAAAGGACATCCGCCCCATCGCCCTCCATGGCACCGGAGTCGGACAAGTTCGACGGCACGACGAATTCCGCCGACGAAGCCGAAGACGAGGCTGAAGACGAGGCCGAGAACATGGACGGGAACACGGACACCGAAACCGAAGACGAGACCGCCGACGCGGTATAAGCGCCTCCGAGTGGGTAGCGGAAGAAGGAGGCCGTGACGCCATACCGAGTTTGCCGCAGAAGAAGAGGACGCGACATTTACCGAAACTGGCTACATCGCTTTGTTAGGCTGATTTTTATTTTGATATGATTATCGGCACGAATCCAGCGGGCTGAGGGTCGATTTCAGCAACAACTGACTTCCTCCGTTCGGTGACTGCGCGCCCAGTGGAGTCTTCTAGCCAAAGATACACAAATTTACCTTCCAGCTGATATCTAACAAAATACCGCCCAGATGCCAAACTGACGGTTTCTGTCACGCCTCCAGTCCATAGCTTACGGCCGCCAGGCATAAGCCTATTCCTGTTGTAGGCTAAGGTGAGGTCGTGCTGGCCCGGCTCGATTAGCACATATTTGATGAGTGGGCCTTCGGTTCGTGTGCGCCCCGCTTTCTTGTTGGAATACTTTTCGTCCCATACTCCGTCGATATGACTCACAAACGCGAATTCCCCCTGCATATTGCTGCCGAGCCAACTCTCCAAATCTACGACGACTACAGCATAGCGACGTGCCTCATCGTCCTTTAGAGTCACGACTGGAATCGTGCAACCGGCGTAAAACGCAAGCAGAGCAACTAGGCCGTATCTTGTAAATAGACCGGAGCAGCGTGAGCGAGAAAGGGCGCTCGGCCAAGGCGACCGAGGCGGAGGCGGACCGGAGGTCCGTGCCGCCGAGGGCAACGCCGGCCCGGCGCTCTTTCTCGTTTCACTCGTGGAGCGCCAGCGATGTTCCGGTTTATTCACAAGACACAGCCTAGTAGGTATTTCATTGTTCCGCCTAACGTTCAAACTGAGCGAGCCGGTTGCTTCGCGCGCCGTTGGCAGCATGGGTAGCGCCGAGTTTCCTCATGTTCGGGCACAACTCGGCGCCATCCCGCACCGGCAGCGGTGCATTTACTTCACGATGCTGGCACTGATCGCATCGATATTCTTCTTCGCGACACTGGGGAAATGCTGGCGTCCGTCGTTGCTGGACCCATACGACGGCTGGAGCCTGCTCAACAGCTTGGCATAAAGCCTGCCGGAGACCGTGTCGCCAGAGTTTGGAGATCCGGCGGAAACCATGCCCGTCGAGGAGGCGTCCTCGCCATGAATGCCAAGGATGGCCTCGCCACTGACAAGCTTGCCGGAATTGTCGAAAAATAGAATGAGAACAATGTGGTCGTCCGGCTGGCTGCCATCGTCGCCGCGTATGTGGTCGATCTTGCAAGAAACGACGATTCCGCCACCGTTCTTCTGTATCCCGTTGATAACCTCTTGGGAGTCCGGCGACCATGTCCTGTAGTTGCTGTCGCAATTGTCTATTTTGTATGTGAAATAAGTGGCTTCGAAATCGATTCCACTCTTATGGTCGTTTTTAGAACAATACGCGGTGCCCATGCCCATGTTGTGTTCAAAAGATCCCGGGTTGAACTGCATGGCGGCATTGGGCGAGGGAGCTGGTTGATCCTGCTCGATGCAGGCCGCGACCTTCAGGATCGTCTGCACGATGACCGCGGGGAAATTCAACCTCCCGCCGTCATCCGCGTCGTGCAGCAGCCTCCGGTAGGTGAAGCTAAGCAGCGCCGTGGTGGCGGTGATGAAAGAGCCTGCCACGGTAAACAAGCCCGCCGCCGTGCCTATAACGGTGGCTACTTCGAATATCGGAAGGGTGTCCCCGCCGACCGAGCTTTGGGCGAGTTCCGCGCTGAGAAGCTGTCCGTCCTGGTTGAACTCCAGCATAACCACGGCATGATCATCGCCGGAGTTTGAAACAATATGATCCAGCCTCAAGGTCACGTAAAAGGAATTATCAATCGTGATGGCTGTCGGACAATATAGGCGATACCAACTATCTTGGCTGGCGAAGAGAATGGCGCTCGGCTGACCGAAGACACTGCTCCAAGTCTGATTATAGCCCTTGAGGTCTTTTGCGAGTTTGTCCGTGTTAAGTTTCATGGCTGGATTGAGATTTTGGTTTCGCGAGATGCTTCCCCTGGGGAAGTATTGGTCGTGGTCACGATGCGATACTAAGCAGGGGCACTCAATTGAATTGGCGAGTGTGTGCGGGGACGAGTTGCATTTATTGATAGAACGTCAAAGGCGAGAGGACACAGGTCGATCAGACAACGGTGTCCTGCTCCCCCCAATAAGCAGCTTTAAATACGCTAGTTAAAGAGAAAAATTGGCACCCAGCGGGCGTATCCGAGTTTCATCACTTTCGGGCACGATCACGTGCATATTTTCTGAGGTTGTTACGGGCCGACTCCGCTTTTCCCGAGTGCAGCTTGGACGCCAACCAAATAACCGATGCCCCGGACTCGTGGCGCACCTCCTCCGCCAAAGCCACCTTCCAAGGCGCCGATTTAAGGGCTCGCTCAAGTTCCTCGACGGTTCGCTTCGCGGCTAGAAGCTGCCGCTCCAGACAAGCCGACCATCTGGCCTTAGCCTGCTCCCTTGCCTCGGCCGCCTACCCCGCCCGCGTCGACCGGGCTCCGCGTCGGGGGAAATCAGTCTTTCGCCCAAGTCACCTTGCCGGTGTCCAGATCGTAGACCGCCGAGACCACGCGAACGCGTTTGGCCAACTCGCCGAGCTTGGCGTCCTGTCGAATTCGGGCGGCGACGAGACGGGCGTTTTCGCTGATCGCATTGTCGAGCGGATCGCCGGCCTTGGCTTTGGCGGCGACCACCGCCGGCTGGATATCCCGGACAATGGAGTGAACGTGCCCGGGCGCCTCGCCTCCCGCCAGCGCGGCGGTGACCGCGCCACAGCGCTCATGCCCAAGCACCACGACCAAGGCCACGCCAAGATGCTCCACCGCGTATTCGATGCTACCCAAGGCGTGGTCATCGACGAGATTACCCGCGGTGCGGACGACGAAGAGATCCCCGAGGTTCTCGTCGAAGATCAACTCGGGCGCGGTGCGCGAGTCCGCACAGCCGACGATGATCGCGAAAGGATGCTGGACTTGCGCGGTCTCGGCTCGCCGCGCCGCCACCGACTTTCCAGCCGAGACTTCATACGCGACGAAACGCGCATTGCCTTCTTTCAATTTGGCGAGGGCAGCCTCGGAACCAACGGCGAAATCGGCCGGTTCGGCGGCGATCCGCGGCGATAAAATGATCAGTAAACCGGCCAGTGGCAGAGCGGCGAGCAGGCGATGTGATTTCATTTCGGAGCAGATTATTGGTTTCCGAGGCAGGTGCTTGGGCAGCTGCCGGAACCATCCGGAGTCCTACGCCAAAGCATGCGAGCCATTGCACTTATCGAAGTTCTGAGCTGCCGTTGCACGCGATCCCAAAATGAGGTTCTTCCCGTTTTCGTGTGGGTGCCCAATCCGGCAGCTAAGGAAAAGGGCGCGCAACGGTGTCCTATTCCTGAACAATCGGCCGCTCAGTTAACAAGTATCGGCGCGACCCCGTTGGCTTGGGGCTAGTCTAAGCCTAGGAATCCCCTGGGGCGAGGTTCGGCGCGGGGGGCGAATGGATCTTCACTATGCGGCGGGTCATAGAGAGCGCCCGTTTCTGGATTAATATAGCTGCCCCATTCCAGAACCACTTTATGATTGGGTCCGATTAAATAAATACTGATCACTTTTACTCGGGTATTCTTTCCGGCGGCGGACTCCATCGCCGCGGTCCAATCCAAGAAAAAGACCCCCGGGATTTAGCGCCAGGTGCGCGTGATCCTTTGCCACCGCCCGACGCCAGCCCTGGGTTCCGATGGCCCAGCCACGCGACATGGTCGCGAAGCCGAGCCGCTCCTGCTCCGCCAGATCGAGCGCCAGTTGCCGGAGGCGCTCCAGATATTCCGCCCAGCCGACCTTGTCGTCCTCCAGCTTCATGGCTCGCAGCCAAGGGGCCGCCTCCATCTGGGCAAAGCGGCCGCCCCGCACGAAGCGCCCCAAGCTGCTCCAGCGAAAAGCCGCCGCCTGCTCGGAGGCCACGATCTTAGCCCGCACCGGATTGAGATGGATGTAGTTCACCAAGCGCAGGAGCGCGGCGTCATCTTCCACGAGCAGCGCCTGGTATCGGCCCTGAAAGAGGTGCCCGCGCTCCCCGTGCAGCCGATTAAAGCGGGTGGCGAAGGTCGTCTGCAACCAGTGCATGCCCTCGGTGAGGTTCGGCTGCGGGGTGCGAAGCGCCACGTGGTAATGGTTCCGCATCACCGCATAGGCGTGAATACGCCAGCCGTAGATTTCCGCCGCTTCCTCCAGCGCCTTGACGAAAGCGCCAGCCTCCCCCGCCGAGAGAAACAAGTCGCGCCGGTAGTTGCCGCGGTTGAGGACGTGGTAGACCGCGTCCGGAAACTCGATTCTTAGTTTTCGCGCCATGACGGAGACCTACTCCGATCATGTCCTGCAACAGACACAAGACCTAACAACAATCGGCCTGACCCCATTGGCTTGGCGCTATTCAAGCAACGCCTCAGCTGCTACTTATGAGGATACACGGACACCGTTGGCTTGGCTGCCCCCCTTTGGCTTGCCCTCGTTGGCTTGGCCTATTTCGGGGGATAGAATTGGGACGTGTCGTCGTCATGGTTTGAAGTGACTCGCTTGCGATTCTCGTCTCGCCAATGCGGTTCTTCCGCACAAATAGTTCGGGCCAATTCGAAATCGTCTTCTCGACAGAATACAAAACAAGACGAGTATTTAACGGGGAACTGGCGTTGATAGACCATATAATCGCTCGAATTAAGTTCTAGGACGTGGCCATCCATGTGAGCCACGTCCTCAAAATGCTTCCGTTCATAAAGCATCAAATTAAAGTCATGGGAGATCGGGACGTGGACCTCAATGCCTTCGCACGCGATCCCATCGTTTCCCCGGCCGGTGATCTTCACGTTGCTGTGCTTTGTGATGGGAGCGTCGCTCGTATAGAAGCTTTGGGAAACGTGCTGTTTCCCAATCACCCAAATATGGGAACTAAGGATCGTCGCCATTCGTAGAATCTCAGGGAGATCCAAGAGTTGCCGTGCGTGTGCCTCGCGCAAGGCGTGCTCGGACATGCTGGCCTCCACCTCCGCGACGAGTTTCTCGCTCCCTGGGTGCTTACGAAGGAATTTTAAGAACTGCTCGGAGATTTGCCGTGACTGAATT
>CAMLNJ010000048.1 GCA_946481225.1 uncultured Verrucomicrobiota bacterium
GCCGTTGCCGCTATCGTCGAAGACTCGCACGGCGAGCACGTCCGTGCCGTCGCCGCGCACCAGCGAAGCGGGCACCCGATAACGCCGCGCCTCGTTCCAAGCGCTGCGGAAATCGGGCGGGAATGAACCCATGCCGCCGATGCGTTCGCCGTTCAGCCACGCCTCGTCCACGTCGTCGATGCGACCGAGCAACAGGTCGAAGTCCTGCCCCTTGCACTCGGCGGGGATGTCGATGCGACGGCGGAACCAGCCATAGGCGCGGTCGGCGGTGTGGTTGGATTGCCGTTCCCAAGTGTCCGGGACGGCGACGGTCGACCAGCCGCTATCGTCAAAATCGCGCGCGCGCCATGCGGCGTCGTCGCCTTTCATGAAACGCCAGTTGCCCGCCGGAACGGGCAACTCGGGCGTCCGCGTTTCCGGCAAGGGCGGCAGGTCCTCGATGCTCCAATCGTGAGGAAGATCGAGCGCCCGCCACGCAGCATCATCGAAGCCGGGAGCCTCCGCGCCGGGCGCATCCGCGCGCAAGAAGCGCCAGCCGGAATCAAAGGCGCGGTCGCGCGCTTCCACGCCAAGTCCCCCGCTACCTGCGGAGACACCCGCGAGCAGGGCACCGCAAGTCCCGCCGACGGCGGCGGCCAAGGCGGCGATGCCCAAAGCTAGTTTGGAGAAACGACGGAGTTCTATTTTGATCATCGTCCGGGGTAAAAATCGGCGGCTTCGCTCAGGGGGTCACGGGCGGTTGCGGCACGCGGTCATTGCACGACCGGGACGGACGGGATGGCGGGCACGGCGCGGACCTGGATCGTGGTCTCGGCGGGCTTGAGGCCGGCGGACGTGGCGCGGAGCACGAGGTCGCCCGAGCCGGCGCGCGCGCCCTGGAGGATGACTTGGGCGAGGCCGTTATAGATCCTTACTTTGTCGCCCTTTTCCGGGTCGTGACCGGCGGGTTCGCCATTGCCGACGCCGATGTTTTCACCGGGGCCGGCGAGCGCGAGCTCGACCGCGAGGTTCGCGGTGGGGACGTGGCGGCCTTTCGCATCGATAGCCTCGATGGTCACCGGAACCGCGTCTCGGCCGTCACCGGCCACGGTGTCGCGGTCGGGCACGAGGCGCAGGGCCACGGGCTCGCCGGTGGTTTCCACGGCGAAGCGCGTGACTTCGCGGCCGGCCTTTTTCGCGACCGCTTCGAGCCGGCCGGGAGCGTAAGGAACCTGCCACTCGGCCATTTGGAAGGGGTCGACCTTCTTTTCCTCGATCCACTTGCCGTTGAGCGAGAGCGTCACCGTATCCGCGTTGGTGAGCGCCATCACCTTGACGTTCTGGCCGTCCCGGCCCGACCAGTTCCAGTGCGGCACGAGGGTCAGCACGGGCTTGTCTTTCACGAAGAGAGCCTGGCGGACGTAGAACTCAGTTTTGGGAAAGCCGCAGAGATCGAGCGCACCGAAGTGGGAGCTGGCGGAAGGCCAGCCGTAGGGCGTGGGTTCGCCGCGGTAGGCGAAGCCGGTCCAGGAGAAGCCTCCGGCGAAGGAGGATTGGGCGCAGATCGCCGCCCACGAGTTGCGGGCGTTGCTGGTCGCGGCCCAACCCGGGTAAACCTCGTCGTAGGAGCCGACGACCGTGGACCAGTTAGTGGTGTATTCCCCGCGCGTCATGATCTGGGAGGTGTCCTCCGTGCTGACGATGGGCTTGTCGGGATAGGCGGCGCGGATCTTGGCGTATTCGTCGGTCTGGTAATTGATGCCGACCACGTCGAGAACGTGCGCGGCGTTCCTCGGGTTGGCTTTGCCGTCCCAGCCGAGATGTCCCTTGTTTTGCCCGCCGGTGGTGGGGCGCGTGGTGTCGAGCTGCTTGACCACGGCGTTCATCACGCGGGCTATCTCCATGCCCTCCTCGTGGCCTTGGAGGCCTTCCTCGTTGAAGAGGCTCCACAGGATCACGCTGGGACGGTTGCGGTCGCGGCGCACCAGCCAGCGGAGCTGTTGCAGGTATTCGGTCGAGGCGTTGAAGTGCCGGGTCTCGTCCATGACGAGCAAGCCCTGACGGTCGCAGGCGTCGAGAAACTCCTTGGCCGGAGGGTTGTGCGCGGTGCGATAGGCGTTGGAGCCCATCTCCTTCAGCTTGCGGACACGGAATTCCCAGAGCGAATCCGGCACGGCGACGCCGACGCCCGCGTGGTCCTGGTGGTTGCTGGTGCCCTTCAGCTTGAGCGGCTGGTCGTTGAGGAAAAATCCTTTCTCGACGTCGAAGCGGATGGTGCGGAAGCCGCAGCGGGTTTCCACGGTATCGACGGGCTGATCGCCGCGAAGCACGGTCGTGCGCACGGTGTAGAGAACCGGTGTATCCACGGACCAAAGACGCGGCGACGCGACCGGGATCGAGACTTTCGCCACGGCGTCGCCCTGGGGGACGATGTTCACCGCCGAGGAGCGGGCGCCCGCGATCCGTTTGCCCTCGGCGTCGAGGACCGCGATGTCCACGGCGGCCGAGGCCGTTTCGGCGCCGGTATTGGCGAGCGTGACCTCGGCGGGAATCGTCCACGCGCCGCTCGCCGCCTTCACGGGGTTGGCATGGACGCCGTCGGTGATGACGTGGACGGGGCTGCGTTTGACGAGCCAGGTGTGGCGATAAATTCCGCCGCCCTCATACCACCAGCCCTCGGTATGGTTGGCGTCCACTCGCACGGCGATGGTGTTGATGTCGTCGCCGTAGCGCGCCATCGGCGTGATGTTGATATGGAACGAGGAGTAGCCGTTGAAGTTGTGGTGAACCTCGCTGCCGTTGAAATAGACCGTGCAGCGCGTGGCCACGCCGTCGAACTGCAGCTCGAGGTTCCGCCCGCGGTCGGACGGGGCGAGCTTGAAGGTGCGGCGATACCAGCCGATGCCGCGTTGGCGGTAGCCCTGCTGCTTTAGCGCCTTCTCGTCGAAGGGCTGCTCGACCACCCAGTCGTGCGGGAGATTCACCCGCCGCCAGCTCGAGTCGTCGTAGCCGCGCGCGGCCGCGCCCCACGCGCAGCCGGCCTTCGCTCCGTGGTAGGTGATGTCGGGGCCGTAGAGGTTGACCCCCTGGCCGCCAGGGAAGGAGTCGGGAGCGATATCGCCGAGGTGAAAACGCCAGCCCTCGTCGAGGGAGAGCGCATCCCGCAAGGGCGAGGGGGCCACGGGGGCCGTCGGCGTCGGGGCGGCGGATTGGGCGTGGGCGGCGGGGATCGGCGCGGCCAACGAAAAAAGGGAGAGCAGTCCGAGGATAAACAAGCGAGGCGTCATGGCCGGAGAACCGTTATCGATGAGGTAACTGAGGGAATGGTGCCGAAAAGGGGGGAGACAGGTTGGCGACCTTGGCCGCGCTTGGCCGTCAGGATCGGGGAAAGCGAGTCCGTCGACGCTGCTGGTCGGCCGAAGCGCATCCGGTCACCTGCCGCCAGGCTGGGACCTCCAGATTGGACGACCAAACGAGCGACCGGACAACGCAGGCGTCGCGTCCCTCAATGCCAAGCAACCGGGAGATCAAGGCGGGATCCATCGGGGTAGTTTAACGAAAATCTCTGATTTATAGAATGTTCCGCTCAGGCTAAAAAGAAGCGAAGCGCCGGATTCGCCACGTTCGGAGCCGGAGCTTATTGGGTAACCAATGTTAGATTTATCATTAAATCTCGGGCGGCAAGGCCTTTTTCCTCCCCTGTCGGGGGTTTCTCCCGGGATGGAACAACAGCCGGGAAAAGCTTCCATCCCCCTCCCCCGACGCTCACTCGCCCGGCGTGAGCACGACAAGAAACACGTCGTTCTCCCGGAGGTCGAACCGACGCTCAAAGGTTCCCGATGAATCGATCCGCACGGAATACCGTTCCAGCGCATCGCCGCGGGTCTCCGCCTTTATCTTGGCCGCCTGTTCGCGGGTCAGCTGAGCGGGAGCACCCAAGTCCCGGTATGCGGCGTGGGCGTCGTTGACCCGGTAACCCACCTGGAAAACTTCCACTTTGTAGTCACCCTCGCGTAGATTCGTCAGACGAAGTGACGCGGCCCCCTTGGACCGCGCGGGCAGGTCGCGCCGGTAATAGACTTGGTTGATCATATCCCCGGCGGGAAAAGTGTTCGTAAAGTCCCAGATCAGCGCCTGCACGCCTCCATCCGCGTCGACACAAACCCACGAAGCCGAGTCGGCGTTCCGAAGCTCGGTCCCGCCGAGACGATTCAGAAACCGATAGGCGTGATAGGCGGGCTTTTTGATGTCGTGGTAGTTCATCAGCCCGAAGCCTCCGTGAAAGGCCTCCCAGCGCGGGCCGTTTTCCTCGAAGATATCGGTGAAGGTCCAATAAGACATGGACTGCGCCGCATCGCCGCACTTCCGCAGCTTCTCGATGATGTAGGCGGCGCTGTGGTAGCTGTCGTGAAAGGGATCCGTCGGCGTGTAGGAGCTGCTCCACTCGGTGAAATGCAGCTCCAGCCCGGCGGCGCCGCACTCGGCCATCTGGCGCCGCACCATCGCGACCTCGCCGTAGATCGAGTCCTCGTTCAGGCAAAGCGCGGTTCCGGCCGTTCCCGTCGCATCGAGATGCCCCGCCTGAACGCCGTAGGTGTGGGTGGAGACGAAGTCCACCGGCACGACGTTTTGCCGGCAAAACCCGAGAAACTCCGGCACCCATCCGCAACCGGCGGTGCCCGGGCCGCCGACCTTGTAGGCGGGCGAGATCTCTTTGATGGCGCGCGCCGTCGTGGCGTAGAGCTCGAGATACTGTTCCCGCGTGCCGCTCCAGAATGCCTCCAGATTGGGTTCGTTCCAGACCTCGAAATACCAGGTGCGCAGCGCCGCGTCGCCGTAGCGTTCGCGCATGTGGAGGACGAAAGCGCGAACGAGGTCCGCCCATTTCGCCATGTCTTTCGGAGGTGTGATGTTTCCCTTCCACCAAAAGATCGTCTGCGGCCCGCTCGCCAAGGCGTTGGGCATGAAGCCGAGCTCCACGAAGGGAGTCATGCCGATCTCGTGGAGAAAATCGAAAAGCTCATCCACGTAGTGCCAGTTATACTCCGGCCGGCCATCGACCTCGCGGTAGACGCCCATGTCGTCGCAAAAGAGCCCGTGCATGCGGATGTATTCGAAGCCGCATTCGCGCCTGACGACGGCGAGCTGGCGCCGCCAGTCGGCGCGCAGCCCCTCGTTGGCGCGGCCCGCCCCCACGCAACGTTTGAACATCGTGTTCAGAGGGCCTTTGACCTGTTGCAGGTCGGCGGAGATGAATCGGGTGAAATCGGGAGAGGCGGTGGAAACGGCGATCACAGAGGAAGAAATAGAGAATCCAGTAGAAACAGTCGGTGGAGAACGACCGCGTATCGGAGCGGAATCAGCGAACGGGGGAAAACGGAACCACCAAAAAAATAACGCCGAGCGCCGCTCTCAAAGCGACCTCGGCGAAAAATCACAACTCGTAGAGTCTTCTTAGTAACGAGGATCGAACATGCTGTGCTTCAGTTCCTGCCGTTTGAAGATTGCGACGTGCCCGTCAATGAACCCTAACTTCGCCTGCCCCGGGTCGCGCTCCAAGTCAATCTGGCCGCCCCCTGAGCCATAATTGGTATCCGTGGGAGTTTGCTTCCCTTTAGTGGTGCTAGGGAACGCATCCCAACCGGTGCCCACGTTGTTAATCCACGGCATCACGCCACCGTAACCCTCGGAAACGTCTTTATCCGCCCAATTATCAGCAAACAAAACCGTCCGCGATGGGGTTTTCACATTATTCAGATTATTATAAGGCGCAAAATTGTCCCTGAATATCCAATTGCTCTTAGGGAAATAGATCAAAAGCGCAGCATAATGCATGTCGTCGCCAGTGTAATTGAGGATAGGATCCTGCCATAAATGGGGACGATTATTGTCAGTCGATTTAAAAGCGTATCTCGAAAGAACTTCCACATAGAAGCTACCAGGAACATCGTCATTCCCCACTTCCGCAAACCACCGCCCTCGATTTTCTTGAGCATAGGCCAAGCTCGCCGTCATGATCTGCCGAAGATTGTTTAAGCCTTGCGTGCGCTTGGCCGTGGTCCGGACCTTTCCCACAACGGGGATGATGATCGCCGCCAAAACACCAATGATCGCGATGACAGTAAGCAACTCGATCAATGTGAAACCGGACCGACGCGGCCGGGAACCGACGGGAGGAAGAATAGACGGGGTCATGGTGATAAAGAGAGGGGTTTCCAAGCCCGACGAGGGCGGAGGTGAATTCTGGGGAACAAGGCAAGTCGGAGGGACGGCCCTGGGGGAGGGGGTCCCTCGACGAAAGAAGGCTCGGCCAGCGGGCCGTGTCCGGTCAACCACGGCATCGACAACAAGAGGCATTTCACGGTCATTTATTGCATCAAATTGCTTCCAACCGACAAACTTTCACTCTAGAACACCTCGTCAGCCCAAAGAGGCTATAAAGATTTAACGAACAATCTTCGTCGCATTTCTTGCCCCATTCCCATGAGCCCCCCCTCCCCTCGCGGCAGCCCAGTCGAACTCGCTCTCCGGCACTACGAAGAGCTCCTCTCCAAGGCCGTGGCTTCGCCCCGTGATCGGCTGCCCTCGGAACGGGAGCTCGCCACCTTCTGGGAGCTGAGTCAGGCGGCGGTGAACCGTGCGGCGCAGCGTCTTATCGCCGCCGGGCGCCTGCGCCGGGAGGGCTATCGCCTTTTTCCCGTGCCGGATGAGGATGTCCTCCCGCTGGGAGCCAAGATCGTGGTCCTCACCCCGCGCGATCTACGTTTCCCCGGACTGCCCGCCGAAGCGGCCAGAATAGGCTTCCAACTGCAGGAGCGCTTTTTTCTGGGGCGCGACGAATTCAGGCAAAACCTGCAGACCGCCGCCGAGGGAGGCGTGGAGGGTGTGATCATGAACCTCGGCGACAGCGGCTGGGAATGGGACGCCGAGCATGCCGAATTGGAGCGACGCCATATCGCGTGCGTGGTCTGCGACGAGGCCCCCCCAGGACTCTCCCTCGTCACCACGGACTGGCGGCAAGCCGGCAGGCTGCTCGTCGCTCACTTGGCCACCCAAGGACATGTGGAACTGGTGATGCTCGGGTCGATGAAACGAGCGCACCGCACGGCGGTGCTTCGGGATGGCTACGAGGAGGCCTGCCTCCGCCTCCGCCTCGGCAGCTCCGCGGAACGGTGCGTCGAGGTCGCCGCCCACACCCCGGACGCGGTCGAGCTGGCACTGGTGCGGATTCGCCGCCAGTGGCCGCAAGTCTCGGCCATCGTGCTACACGCGCCCGACATCCTCCCGCACTTGCTCACCGCGGCCCGACGGCAATCGCTGCATGTGCCGGACGATATCTCCATCGCCTGCATGGACGATTCCGCCGGAGCCCGCACCGCCCACCCGCCCGTCACCTGCGCGTCCTTCGACCGGCGCGCGCAGGGACAATTGGCGCTCGATATGCTGACGCGCGACATGCGTCTCCTGCGCCGCTTGGCGATTCTGCCTTCCCGGCAACGCATTCGTTTGGAGCCGACCCTGGTCGAGCGTCAGTCGGTGCGCACTTTGGGCGGCCTCCCCGTCGCGACTCGCCCGGTTAGCGCCGGGCGCGCGTGGTCGCGTGATCATTCCACGCGTCTTCACGAAGCCGAAGACCTGCGCTTACGCCCGCATCGCGTGGCCGGCGAGACGCGGGAGAAGCACTTCCAGCCGATCGATCTTCGTCCCTTGGCCAATCGCTCTCTCACGCGCCAGAATGGCTGGCTGGGCAATCAGCCGCTGCTTCATTTGACGCCCGGCCGTCTGGTCGTCCACGGGGTGCCGTTCGAGATCATCGACGAACGGGCGAACCGGGGAGCGGCGGCGCTCGTGTTGCGCTCCCAACGCCCTCTCACACGCGAAGAAAAACCCCTGCCCGTGACGCTGAACGTGCCGGTCGGAAAAGCGGTGCGAGCGGTATACTTCCTCCATGGCTGCGGCTACGCCGCCGAATGCCAGGCCTTTGCTTGGTATGATTTCATCTTGGAGGGACGGCGCCCGGTCTCGGTGCCCGTCGTGGCGCGCGGACTCTCGACGCCGTCGAGGGATGCCCTGCCGCCCAACATCCAGGACTGGTTGAGCGACTTCCCTCAATTGGAGACGCCAAGCGCAAAGCACTTCGCCGTCACGGCCGGAGGCGACCCCTTCGAGTATGAGCGCTACCTCTATACCCTCGAATGGGAAAATCCGCGCCCCCGCGACGTATTGCGCGAGATCCGGCTTTCCTCGAACCCCGCCTTGGCGACGACCCTCGGCGTGCTTGGCGTCACGCTGGTGCTCGCCTGAGCGGCGCCGCCACGGACGCGCGAATCACCGGCTCGGTGGGGAAAACCTCCCCGGAACGCGGGACGGCCGCGCCTCGTGTCAGATCGAGGAGGAGTTCCACCGCGCGTTCACCCATGCGTCTGAGCGGTTGTCGCACGGAGCTCAGCTGCGGCACGCAGGCACGCGTCAGCAGCGTGTCGTCGAAGCCGGCCACCGACACGTCGTCCGGCACGCGAAGACCGGCGGCGGCCAGGATCTCCATGCAGCCGTAGGCCACGCCGTCGTTGGCGCAAAAAATCGCGGTCGCTCGCTCCTCCGGTGGCGTGGCACGCAGCCAAAGGCGGGTCGCCTCGCGTCCTTCCGGAATGCTGAATCCCGCGACCCGCACGAGGGAGGGATCGAAAGCCAGCCCCGCCTTCTCCAAGGCGCGCCGATAGCCGGTCACGCGACGCTCGGAGCCCCGCTGCCCGGGAGGCCCCGCCAGGTGCAGGATCCGTCGGTGCCCCAGCTCTATGAGGCGCGATACCAAGGCGCAGCTGCCCCCCTCCTCGTCGGACTCCAAGTCGATAATACCCTCGAGCGGATGGTTCGCGTGAATGGCGACCATCGGCGTATGGGCCGGCAGCGTCGCAACCGCATCCGCGTCGAGCAGCGGCGCGATCATCACGAGGCCATCGATCCGGCCATCGCAAAACCCGCCGACGCGACGGCCGTCGCGATCCCAGTCGTGCAGCGTGAAGACGGTGGTATTTTGCCCGTGCCGCGCCGCGGCCGCCAGCACTCCGTTGAACACCTCCAGAAAATAGTGGTTCAACTCCCCGCCCTCGACGACGGCGACGACGCCGATCGTGTTCATGCGCCGCCGGACCAAGGCGCGAGCCGCGGCGTTCGGCCGGTAGTCCAAGCGCGCGGCCGCGTCCAGAATCCGGGCCCGCGTGTCGGGCGATATGCGAGAAGACGTGCGGGCGCCGTTCAACACCGCAGAGACCGCCATGGCCGACACCCCGGCCTCGCGCCCCACATCGCTAAGAGTGGCGGCGCGAGCGGGCTTTTTTTTCTTCGGAATGCCAGACATGAAGCGGACGATGTGAGGAGGAAACGACTTTGCCAAGTCCCCGCCCTGCGGATTTGTGGTCACGAAGCCTCGGTGCCTCGCTCATCGCCTTCCATCCGCCGAAGAAGCCGAAGGAAATCGGACGCAAGGATTCATTGCATCAAAAAGCCGTGTTTCACACCTCCTTCGGACTAAATCCACTTCCCTTCCTGAAGCAGCAAACTCAGCTTGTGATCCACCCCTGCCCCCTCACCACCAATTCTTCGACAAATCTGAATTAACCTGATTTATCGTGAAATCAAAGTTTGCCCCATGAAACTACTGTCATCAGGATTGCTTGCGCTCGGTCTTCTGACCGCTCCCTTCGTCGCGCTCGGCGATGTTCAAATAACTTCGTTCGAGGATCTCTTCGATCCCCTCGATCCCACCCTCATCGATCCTTGGGTCCCGGGTCCCGGGACCAACAGCGTCGGTGCCGAAGTCTCCTACCAGATCACCGACACCGCCGCCACCCATGGCACCCGTAGCCTGCAAATCGTCTACCCGATGGATGGCACCACCGGAGTGTGGACCCAATTCGTCTCCGTCCCGACAGAGACCTACGCCAGCACGATAGCCCAAGGCACCGGCATCCAAGCCGACGTTTATTTCGAATGGCCGGATCGCCCCGCCGCCACCAGCGGCGGAGCGTGGTATGGGATAAGGATGATCTTGAGCTCCACCGCGACCGGTTGGGTGGAAGTGAATCCCGCCAACGGCGGCGGCATCACCGAGGGACAGTGGCGCACACTCTTCTTCCCGATGACCGCGGAACAGGTGACCCAACTCACCACCACCGGCCAGTCCTCCTCCATCGGGTTCCACTTCGGCGGAGGCACCTGGGGCGGAGCCCCGATGGGTGGCAACATCAAGCTCCGCTTTGACAATATCATTGTCGTCGGCGCCTCCGCCAGCGGCCCCGCCGCCCCCACCGATCTCGCCGGCACCGCCGTGCTAGGCGGCGCCAACCTCACCTGGACGGCCAGCCCGAACGCGCTCACCTATACCGTGAAGCGCCGCGCTTCGCTCTCCGACGCCTACACGACGGTCGCCACCGATCTGACCGCCACCAGCTACAGCGATAGCGGTCTCGAAGGCAATACGACCTACTACTACGTCGTCACCGCCAGCAACGCCGAAGGCGAGAGCAGCTTCTCCGCGGCCGCCAGCGTGACCACGCCAAGCGACGAGGTGCTCCTCACGTCCTTCGAATCCGGACTTGCCCCTTGGAACCAAGGCCCGGCCACCGGCGGCGGCGACGGCACCATCACCTATTCCGTCAACACGACCAGCGCCAGCGAAGGCACCAGCAGCGTGGAAGCGTCGATCCCGATGCTCGCCGGGCAATACTTGACCTTCTACTCCACCGCGGTTTCCAACTACCGCACGACCATCGCCCAGTCCACCGGCATCGTGGCCGACGTTTACGTCGATTGGATTGATCGTCCCGCCGGCTCGGGCACCGGTGGCACCTGGTTCAGCCTCAACCTGAACCGCAGCTACACGGGCACCTTCGCCGATACCGGCCCCAGCAGCGGCAGCCCCGCAAACGGCGAATGGCGCACTCTTACTTGGAACCTCACCCCCGAGCAGATCGCAGCCCTCACCGCCAACACGAACTCCTTCTCCAACCTCGGCTTCACCTTGCAGGCCGGCACTTGGGGCGAAGGCGTCGCGATGGCCGGCACCTTCGTCGTCCGCATCGACAACGTCCGGGTGAAGGGCTTCCGCGAGGTCGCCGTGCCCGCCGCCCCCACCGGCCTCGTCGCCACCGGCGGCGCCGGCCAGATCGGCCTTGCTTGGAACGCCAGCGCCACCGCCCTCGGCTACGCCGTCCAGCGATCCCTCGTCGCCG
>CAMLNJ010000049.1 GCA_946481225.1 uncultured Verrucomicrobiota bacterium
CGACGGCTTTGCCAACCTCCTCGAATACGCCCTCGGCACCGACCCCACCGCCGCCTCGCCCTCCCCGCTCGCGCTCTCCATTTCGTCTTCCACCTTGGCATTGACCTTCGACCGCGTCGCCGACCCCGCCCTCACCTACACCGTGCAAGGCTCCTCCGACCTCGCCGCCTGGTCCGACATCTGGTCCAGCACCGACGCCGCCAACACCGCCGGCCCCGTCACCGTCTCCGACACCGAGCCGCTCACGACCGCCGTCCGCCGCTTCCTCCGCCTCCGCGTCAGCCACTGACGCCTTCCGCCCGCGGACTGCGGCAGCCCACCGCCGCCCTCGCAGGCGCGTCTCGGCGCGCCGCTCACCTTGGTTTGTAATATCCCGAATGACCGCTTGCTCACCAGCCCGAGAACGGCATCCACCTACGCATCATCCCCCAGATGCGCTTCTTCGCCCGCTTGCTCTCGTTCGGTCTCGTTTTCTTGGTTGCCGCCATCACGCGCCTTCACGCCGCCCCGCCGGAACTTTGGGCCACGGGCAACAACGCATCCGGCCAACTCGGCGACGGCACCACCACCAACCGAACCACCCCCGCTCAAGTCGCCGACGCCGTCCGCGTCTCCGCAGGCGCATACCATACCCTTTTCATCAAAACAGATGGCACTCTTTGGGCCGCGGGGCGCAACGCCTCCGGCCAGCTCGGCGACGGCACCACCACCGATCGCGCCGCTCCCGTTCAAATCGCTTCCGACGTCCTTGTGGCTTCCGCCGGCTATAGCCACAGCCTCTTCGTCAAAACCGACGGATCCCTCTGGGCCATGGGCTGGAATTTCCTCGGCCAGCTCGGCGATGGCTCCACCACTGATCGCGCCACGCCCGTCCAGATCGCTTCCGACGTCGCCTCCGTTGCCACCGGCGAACGCCATAGTCTCTTTGTCAAAACCGACGGCTCCCTCTGGGCCATGGGCTACAACTCCTCCGGCGAGCTTGGCGACGGCACCACGACCAACCGCTCCAGCCCCGTGCAGATCGCTTCCGGCGTGGCCTCGGTGTCCGCCGGCTATAACTACAGTCTCTTTATCAAAACCGACGGCTCCCTCTGGGCCATGGGCTGGAACGGCTACGGGCAGTTTGGCGACGGCACCACCACCAGCCGCACCACCCCCGTCCAACTCGCCACCGGCGTCGGGTCCGTCGCCGCAAGCGCGTTCCACACGCTCTTCGTCAAAACAAACGGCACCCTCTGGGCCGCGGGTTCCAACTCCTACGGCCAGCTTGGCGACGGCACCACCACTTCGCGCACCAGCCGGATCCAGGTCGCCACCAACGTCGCGTCCGTTTCCGCCGGCTACGAGCACACCCTGTTCGTCAAAACCGACAACACCCTCTGGGCCGCTGGCTCGAATTCCTACGGCCAGCTCGGCGCCCCGGTGCCATACGGATCCGCTTCCGTCCAGATCGCCTCCTCTGTCGCGATGGCCTCCGCCGGCCACAACCACTCCCTTTTCATCCGAAAAGATCCGCAGGTCCTCGATTTCCCGCAGCCTTCCGCGCACCGCGGCAACGACGCCCCTTTTCCGCTCACCGCCTCCACCGACACCGGCCTTCCGGTGACTTTCGCGATCGTGAGCGGTCCCGCCACGCTCGCGGCCGACGGCGTCACCGTCGTCCTTTCCGGAACCACCGGCACCGTCACCGTGCGCGCCATCCAGGCCGGCACCGCCGATTACCTGCCCGCCCAGGTGACGCGCAGTTTCCAAGTCATCAACCGGCTCCCCGCGATCTCCAAACAGCCCGAATCCGTGGCCGTCGTCCACCGAGGACACGGCGTCCTCTCGGTCAGCGCCACCGGCGATTTCATCTCCTACCAATGGTATGTCGGTTCCACCGGGGACACCTCGCGTCCCGTCGCGGGCGCCAACGGGTCCCTTTTGGTCAGTCCCGTCACAACCACCACGACCAGCTACTGGGTGCGAGTTTCCAATGCGTTCGGCCTCGCCGACAGCGCCGCCGCGACGATCACACCGACGCCTCCCGTCGCCTGCTCGCTGTTCGCCACGGGATGGAACTCCTCCGGCCAGCTCGGCACCGGCACCACCGCCGATCGATCCACCCCCGTCCAAGTCTCCGCAGACGTCGTCTCCGTCTCCATCGGCAGCGTCCATAGTCTCTTCCTCAAGGCCGACGGCACGCTCTGGGCCATGGGCTCGAATTCCTACGGCCAGCTCGGCGACGGCACTTTCACCAACCGCTCCACGCCCGTCCAAATCGCCACCGGCGTCGCCGCCATCTCCGCGGTCAGCGTCCACAGCTTCTTCCTCAAAACCGACGGCTCCCTCTGGGCCATGGGCAAGAATGACTGGGGGCAACTCGGCGACGGCAGCACCACCGACCGCCCCAACCCCGTTCAAATCGCCACCGACGTCGTTTCCTTCTCCGCCGGCGGCTACCACTCGCTCTTCATCAAGACCGACGGTTCCCTCTGGGCGGCGGGACGGAATTCCTACGGCCAACTTGGCGACGGCACTACCACCGGCCGCAGCACCCCTGTTCAAGTCGGCTCCGGCGTCGTGTCCGCTTCGGCCGCCGAAGAGCACACCCTCTTCGTCAAAGCCAACGGCTCCCTCTGGGCCATGGGCGGCAACTCTTCCGGCCAGCTCGGCAACGGCACCTATAACAACCGCACCAGCCCCGGCCTTGTCACTTCCGGCGTCGTCTCCGCTTCCGCCGGCGCCCTCTACAGCGTCTACGTCGGAACCAGCGGCTCGCTTTGGGCGATGGGCAACAATCGTTATGGTCAACTCGGCAACGGCACGGTCGTCACCCAGACCTACCCGGTGACGATCGCCTCCGGTGTCGCCTCGGCCTCCGCCGGCGCCGACCACACCCTCTTCGTCAAAACCGACGGCACCCTTTGGGCCACGGGCAGAAACGCCAACGGTCAGCTCGGCGACGGCACCACCGCCAACCGCGCCAGCCCGTTTCAGATCGCCTCCGGCGTCGCCTCTGTTTCCGCTGGATACGCGCACACCCTCTTCCGCGTCCTGCCGGTCACGCCGCCTTCCGCTTTCGACGCCTGGGCCCAGACCTCCGGCCTGAGCGGAGCCTCTGCGGCGGCCGACGCCGACCCCGACTCCGACGGCTCCTCCAACCTCCTCGAATACGCTCTTGGCTCCGACCCTGTCACCGCCGACGCGGCCGGCTATTCGACGGAGATCGCCGCGGACTTCCTGCAACTTTCCTTCACACGCGTCGCCGCCCCGTCGCTCACCTACACGGTCCAAGGTTCCTCCGACCTCGCCACCTGGTCCGACATCTGGTCCAGCACCGGCCCGGACAACACCGCCGGCCCCGTCACCGTCTCCGACACCGAGCCGCTCGCGACCGCCGCCCACCGCTTCCTCCGCCTCCGCGTCAGCCGCTGACGCCTTCCGTGCTCGGACTGCGGCAGCCCGCCGCCGCCTTCGACGGCGCGTTCCCGACGCGCCGCCCCGCCGACACCCGGCCAGCCGCGAATGTTCGTAATACGAACATTCGCGCGCAGCTCCGGCGGACCAGACCGGCGGCGTGGCCAATCGGACGAACCAGCCACGCCACCGATTTGCCGCCGCCCTCCCAACCGCGTCTCGCCACATACGGACCCGCCCTCCAACGCTCGCACCCATGTTCCCCGCCCTGCTCCGCCGCACCGCTTTCCTTCGTCCGCTCGCCGGCCTCCTGTTCGTCGCGGCTCTTTCACTTCCGTCCTCCGCCCAGGAAACCCGCCGCCTCTACCTCTCCGGCACCGGGGTCGACGATGCCGTCGCGTGGGACTTCTTTTGCACCGAGGGCCTCCGCTCCGGCGAGTGGACCACGATCCCCGTCCCCTCCAATTGGGACGCACTCGGCTTCGGCGCCCTCGCCTACGGCCACCGCCCCGGCGCCTCCGAGAAAACGCCTGTCGAGCACGGCAAATACCGCACCCGCTTCCTCACCCCCGCCGATTGGTCCGGGCACGCCGTCTTCCTCGTCTTCGAAGGCTCGATGACCGACACCCAAGCCCGGGTGAACGGCCAAAGCGCCGGCCCCCTCCACCAAGGCGGCTTCTACCGCTTCCGCTACGACGTCACCGCCCTCCTCAAATCCCCCGGAGAGGAAAATCTCCTCGAGGTCGACGTCGCCAAAGAGTCCGCCGACGCCTCCATCAACCGCGCCGAACGCCAGGGTGATTACTGGAACTTCGGCGGCATCTTCCGCCCCGTTTACCTCGAGGCCCGCCCCGCCCGCCACATCGACCGCGTCGCCATCGACGCCCGCGCCGACGGCGCCTTCGCCATCGATGTCTTCACCGCCGGCGCCCCCGCCGCCGATTCGCTCCGCGCGCAAATCCTCGACCTCGCCGGCCGCCCCGTTGGCTCGCCCTTCACGCGCCCGCTCGCCGGAGCGAAAACCCGCCTCGAAACCAAGATCGACTCCCCGCGCACCTGGACCGCCGAGACGCCCGAGCTCTACCAGGTCGAGGTCACCCTCCTTTCCGGCGAACAAACCCTCCACCGCCTCCGCCAACGCTTCGGCTTCCGCACCCTCGAGGTCCGCCCCGGCGCCGGCCTCTTCGTCAACGGCCAACGCGTTCTCCTCAAAGGCACCAATCGCCACACCTTCCACCCCGAGCACGGCCGCGCCAGCAGCGCCCGCCTCAGCCGCGAGGACATTCTCCTCATGAAGGAGATGAACAACAACGCCGTCCGCATGAGCCACTACCCGCCCGACGAGCACTTTCTCGACCTCTGCGACGAGATCGGCCTCTACGTCCTCGACGAGATCGCCGGCTGGCAAAAGAGCTACGACGAGGCCCCCGGCCGCCGCATCGTCGAGCAAACCGTCACCCGCGACGTCAACCACCCCTCGATTCTATTCTGGGACAACGGAAACGAGGGCGGATGGAACACCGCTCTCGACGACGAGTTCGCCCGTTGGGACCCGCAGCAACGCCCCATCCTCCACCCCTGGGCCCCCTTCCGCGGCATCGACACCAAGCACTACCCGCGCTGGGACCTCCACCTCCAAAAGGCGCAGGGCCCCGACCTCTACATGCCCACCGAGTTCGTGCACGCCCTCTTCGACGGCGGCGGCGGCGCCTCGCTCAAGGACTACTGGGAAATCATCCGCACCTCGCCCGTCGGCGCCGGCGGCTTCATCTGGGCCTTCGTCGACGAATGCATGAAACGCCCCGACCGCGACGGCCCCCTCGACGGCCGCGGCAACCTCGCTCCCGACGGCATCCTCGGCCCCTACCGCGAAAAGGAGGCCAGCTTCTATACCGTAAAAGAACTCTGGTCCCCCATCGTCGCCACCCGCGCCGCCGACGGCACGATCATCATCGAGAACCGCCACGACTTCACCGACGCCTCCCGCTGTGTATTCACTTGGCAACTTCGCCGCTTCGCGTCGCCGTCCGCCGATTCGGCCGCTCCGCCCCACCGCGTCGTCGCCCAGGGTCGCGTCGCCGTCCCCGCCATCGCCCCGCACGCCAGCGCCGCGCTCCCCCTCGCCCTCCCCGCCGAGGCCGCCTCCGCCGACGCCCTCGCCCTGCGCGTCGACGATCCTTCCGGCCGCGAACTCTGGACCTGGGTCTGGCCGCTCGCTCCCGCGCCCGCCACCACAGCCACCACGTCGCCCACGCCCGACATCCCCGCCCCCTCCGCCATCACCGCCACGGACGACGACGCCTCGATCACGCTCCGCGCCGGCGACCTCTCGGCCACCTTCTCCAAGACCGACGCGCGCCTTCTCTGCGCCCGCCGCGGCGATACCGAGTTCCCCCTCCGCCACGGCCCGCGCCTCGCCATCGGCGACGCCGCCCTCGCCTCGCTCACCCACCGGGCCGACGGCGCCGACCACCTCGTCACCGCCACCTTCTCCGGCAACCTGAAGTCCATCGAATGGCGCCTCCGTCCCGACGGCGCGCTCTCCCTCGACTGCGCCTACTCGCTCGATCTCGCATGCGACTATTTCGGTCTCTCCTTCGATCTCCCCGAATCCGAAGTGCGCGACATGCGCTGGCTCGGCGACGGCCCCTCCCGCGTCTGGAAAAACCGCCGCCAAGGCGTCACCCTCGGCGCCTGGGAAAACACGCTCAACCACACCGCCACCGGCTACGAATCCTGGACCTACCCGGAGTTCAAAGGCTACTACGCCAATGTCCGCTGGATGATGCTCCGCACCTCCGCCGGCCCGATCACCGTCGCGCTCGAAGACCCTTCGCTCTTCGTGCAGGTGCTCCGCCCCGACTTCCCCGGTTCGCCCAAGCCCCACAGCCCGACCACCACGGGGCTCCAGCCCGTCCGCCAACACTCCACGCTCAGCGCCAACGCCTGGGCCAACGTCCCGGACGCCGGCTTCTCCATCCTGCACGGCATCGCCCCCATCGGCACCAAGTTCGACCTGCCCTACCAGCTCGGCCCGGAAGGCCAGCAAAACCAGGCCCGCGGCGACTACCGCGCCCGCGCCACCTTCCACTTCGGCGCCGCCGAGTAACCGCTCTTGGCCTGGGAATTGGCAGCAGTAGCCCGCCATCGCACTCGGCGGCGCGTCCCAACACGCCGCCCCTGCGCCACCGCCTTCTCATGTTCACCCAGGGGGGAATCCGCCCGCAACCAGCGCGGCTCCGTAGGAACCAGTAGGCAACAGCGCCGCCATGCTCGCATGACTTTCATTAATCACTTATTCACAACTCATTATATCCATTTTACTTAAATGAACCATCCTGTGATCACGTCAGCGAGCACTTCAGCCCGGCCACGCACGAGGATAAGCGCCTCAGCCCCGGCATCCACGAAAGCCATGGAACTACGATACACTATCGATTAACGAACAATTAGTTAAACAACCAAAGCCACTGCCTCGTGAAAGCATCGAGCTTCTCCTTATTGACAGAAGGCAGGGAAATCACCTGGTAATTGCGTGCGAAAATACCCAATAAATCGACCCACCCGGGAAAGCTACGTAAGAACGTGAGGAAAATTTACATTCATTTTTCGGCTGTAATCCTGACTCTTCTCGCTATCGGCAAAATCGTTAACGTGGTAGAGGGACCTCGCGCCCTGTTGGAGAAAGATCCGTTGTCCGGCTTGCCTTACGGGCGCTTGCTGCTCTTCGCGGCGGTCTTGGAGTTGTCTGTCGCCTTGTTCTGCTGGATCAAGATAAGATCCGAAGAGTTATGCGTGACCGTATTACTGACTCTCGCCTCGATGCTTTTTGTCTACCGGCTGGGCTTGTGGGCGGTAAACTGGAGGCAGCCTTGTTCGTGCTTGGGTGCGCTAACCGGCGGGCTGGGCATTTCCGTTACGACCGCGGACTTGATATCAAAGATCATTCTCCTCAGCTTAATGGCGGGGGGCTACTATCTACTATGGTGGTCTCGCCGCGCTGCCAAAAATGACTCGAATTGATAGTTCTTGCTTAGAGCACTCTCAAATTTAGCCCGAAAATCGCAATTTTATGCCCCAAACCGGATTCCATTACGTCGCTCTTTTTATATTGGCCTGCGCATCCATGCACGCAGGGCCACGGGAACTATTTAAGGAAATCATCGCCGGCGAAGGAAACGTAGCAAATATCGAAGTTGAAGAGGTCCTCATCAGCTATAGCTACCCAGAAGCAGAAGCGGAAATAAAAGCCCTTTTAAATGGAGTAAATCCTTTGGCCGATAAGACACCGAAATTCTACAGAATGGCAAAACAAGGTGAATTTTACTCGATGGAATACAGGACTGGAATTCCTGGCGAGCTGATATCTGCCAACGGCAGAGATGGGAACGAAACGTGGACATACACCCGGGACAAATATGCCGAAGCGTTGAATGCCTCAAAAGGCACTAGTTTGGCAAAGGGACGCGTCGAACGAGTCGCGCTCAACGAGCCATCGCCCGGCGAAGCAGGACTGCGTGTGAAATCGACGGCTGACAGCGGCTGGGCCCATCGCTCGTTGTCAGCATCCATTAAAATGGGAATTCCACTTGCTCCAGGCTCGGGCAGTTGGTCCGGAGACACTTTTTCCGGTTTAGGACTAAGGCCCGATTTGCGTTACGCCGGTCATGTCAATTTTTCCACAGATGGCCGGCCTGTTTCCGCCGAATACACTTTTAGCGGCCCGGATTTCCACCAAAAAATAGATGTCAGATACCTTGAGCACAGGACTACCGACGGCCTGCCGAACAAGTTTTCAATAAAATGCGCAACAACTGCTGGATCAGGCGAAACTTCGGAAACGTCATATACTATCCATTCAGTGGAATATGGAGAAGCTCCCTCCGCCCGCTTCAGCTCCGCCGCCTACGGTGAGGTGAAGGATCTGGTGGTGATCCAACATTCTGACGGCAAGAGCAGCATAACTAACAAAGGCCGCGTTCAAGCCGACCCCAAAGAAGTTAAATTCTGGAAAAAGCGGGCTTGGGCTGGCGTTGCTATACTCGTGGTTCTTACTCCAGCTATTATATTTTACGCCAGCCCTCGGGCAAGACGCAAGGTGCGCAATTCTTGACTTTCGCCAAGCACGGCGATCAATAAAACACAAACACACGAAAAATGAAAAATACAATAGCTCCACTTGCGAGATATAGTCTGATCATTGCGACATCGGCGCTTACGCTCTCCCAGCCGGTTAGCGCCTCCGGGTCCGGCGACTGCAATAAGGATAGCAAATATCGCTGCAGTGAAGGCCAAACAGTCCCGGGGACGCATACAACAACAATATATTCGGATGGATGGGCCGAGGGATGTGAGCTTACCGACTCAGGTTCCAGCGAGTGCGTTGACTTAAGCTCCACGCCTCGAAAGTGCACGCGCGATTTCATCATAAAGGACAAAAACGGAGCAATTATAAGCCGCGGCGTGGAACCCGACCTTTCTGCGCCCGAGTATACACCTCGCGGCGAATTTGGTTCCCCGTGCCCCTATGGCAGCTGAAAGTTTAGCATTCAGAGTGCTTTAAAGTGTTTTCAATTTCGGCGCGGTTGCGCCGAAATTGAAAATATATTCAGCTTGGGGCATTGCGCAGTATATTGCGGGCATAATAACCTACTCAACTAAGGCACCGCGGGTTGCCCACCTGAGCTGGTTCCGCGTCTCATGTTAAATTTCTCTCTCCGACGTGCATCTTGGTTGCTTTCGCTCTATGCTATCGTCTACGGCGTGACAATGACGATGCTGGGAGGTGCTAAGGACGGCAACCTTTATTCGCCCGCCCCTTATCACAGATTGCAATCAAATGCATTGTTGAACGGCCACCTGTATCTGGGGGACTCCATCCGCCAAATGGGACACGATCTCGCTTGGTATGACGGGCATGTGAATCACGTTTGGGGTCTCGGAGTGGGGCTGTGGTTGACTCCTTTTGAAGCTGTTTGGCGGCTCGTCGTAGGACAAACATATTTTCCGGACAGGATCGCCTTGGGGGTGGCGTTTGTCCTACTAGGATGGTTTGCAGGGCATACGGGCTTATTGCTGGGAAGGTCTTTCAGGTCCTGGGCTATCGGCGCCGCGTTTGTTTTGCTGATCGTTTGTTGCCCGCCGGTTTGGACACTTAATTTTGGACCACGGATAGTATACGAAGAGACATCCCTCTACGCCTGCATCGTATCCTTGGCGGTTTTAACGGCCACCGTGAGGGTAATATGTTTTGGCCGAAAATGGGATTTTCTGCTTTGCGCGATATTGTCAGGGCTCAGTCCGATCATGCGGCCGACGCATGGTATCTACGGATTGGCGGCCATGCTGGTTTGTTCAGCAGTGTTCTTGGCGCGAGGACGGTCTTGGAAACTGCTTGCGGCCGGAAACGGTATTTTCGCCGCTGGCTTGGGCTTCCTAGCAGCCACAAATCAACTGCGATTCGGAAATCCTACGGAATTTGGTCATAATCTCACCATGACGCCCGGCATCATCGTTTACATGACGCGATTGGATAATCCAATGAAGATTGCCAGTGCGAAGGAAGCCGGTCTGGAGCTGTTTGGGTCAATGTTTCTGGCGCACGATGTAAAACACAAATGGGAAAGAGAGACCAACGAACTCGCGATCCTTGGGCAGGCTCCTCATGAACGCTGGCGAGATCCTTATCTGCGGACTTATGACCCCCTTTGGTTTGTCGGAAGTGTTCTGGGCTTGGTGGGAACATGCGGATACATTTGGCGATGCCGACGAAAAGAAACTTCTGTAATCGCATTGCTGGGCCATCGGAAGGTTCGTGCGAGTGCATGTATTCTGATTTGGTCGGTGATAACGATTGGAGGCTTGGTCCTCTTTTTCCTCCGGCTAGCAACATTTTCGTCCCGCTACCTGCTGGATTTTGGTCCGGGCCTCACCGCGTTGGCTTTGCTCGCCATATGGGCATGGCTGATACCCCGCAGGTCGGCCGTTGCCGGATTGGTGGGATTTATCGCTTTGGTTGGCTGGCTAGGATATGAGATAGGATCGATAAAGTATTTGAATCACCCGGCTAAATTGACCGACCGGGCTAACATCCCCGTTACATTACCCGCCGCAAACGGGCGCGGTCTGGCCGAGTATCGCGGTATCTATGATCTGCAGAACAAACCCGGGAAAACAGGTATCCCCTACAATGGTTATGGTTGGAACAGACCGGCGGAAAAAGATGCGGCCAACGCTCATCATATCGTGATCTTGGCCGTGGATAAACCACAGTTTATCGAGTTGGAAGTATCGGGTCGCAGACACGGGAAAGGCGGCGACACTCAGCCGGATGTCTATCGGGCCATGATCAACTCTCGATTTCTTCCGGACGCGGAAGTGCGCGAGTTGGGTGACCGGCGGGTGGTGCGGTTTGCGGTGCCTGAGGAAGTGAGAAAGCGAAACGGCGACGAGATACTCTTTCTATGGTTTGGCCGAAACTACGAGCCTGCGGAGCGCGAAAGCATACGTGATCTATACTCTGTGCGCTGGCGTAACTGAGCAGCTGCGCAATCAGTATTGGCTTACAGCGCTGGGTGGTGCGCTAGCCACCGGCGTAAAAAAAGCTGGATGATATTGGTGTAGGGAGCACACGCCATGACGTTAATGTAGCCAGTCTAGAGGCCCCGTCGCTCCGTGCAGTTGCTCCGCCCCTGATCTCCATCGTGGGCAGGCGGGTGAGCAGGTCGCGGATATAGACCTCCGGGTCGTGCCCA
>CAMLNJ010000050.1 GCA_946481225.1 uncultured Verrucomicrobiota bacterium
CCGGCCCTTTTCCTTTCCACCTCTGCGCGCGTCTACTCGCCCGCCGCAGGGTGCAACTGAACGTCGCCGCCGCCCAGCGCGCCGGAGGCTTGGTAGCCGTTCGACACGTCTAGCGAGAAGGTGTCCGCCGAACCCGGTTCGCCGTTGTCCGCGACTTCGAGGACAAAGGTGAATCCGGACACGCCGTCCACCTCCGCAACGCCTTCGATCCGGCGGCTTGTGGGCGTCGCGCCGGGACCGTAGGCGGTAACCGCCGTCGCCCTCAGCTTCATCCCGGTGTCCGCGTCCCTGAAGGAGAAATCTCCCGAGACGACGCCGGACTCCACGCCGGCGGAGAAACCGAAGTGGCCCTTGCCGCCGCCGGGCGTGCCGGTGATCCAGCCTCCGCCGGACACGTGGTCATCCTCGGCGGGCGGGGGCTCCGCAAGGCTCGCGAAGCCCGCCTGAGCGGAGGCGATCACCACGTCCGCCTCGCCGTCGAGCACGAGGTGCAACGCGTTCACCGTGATCGCGGTCGCGCTGGCGATCTGCTCGTTGATGACAAGCCGGCCGCCAAGTAGCGGGACGGTCTGGTTCGGCGCACCGGTGACCGCGACCGGCTGGCCGGCGAGCCGGAGATTCGCGATCTCGGAGACTCCGGAAACGCTCGTGCCGGAGCCGTTCCACATGGCGAGCGCGCGCGACATCGCAAAATCCGCCGTGAGTGTCACTCCGCCGACATCGACGAAAAGATTGGCCAACGAAGCCTCCGAGCGCGTGCGATCTCCTTGGCCGAGCGAGAAGGCGTGGGCCACCTCGGCGAAGAGCACACCGGGTTGCTCGTAGACGAACTGCGAAGCCTCCTGCGCGCCGCCCTCCTCCGGACGCGGGCCGGTGTCGGCGAGCGCCGTGGCAACTCCGAGGATGTCCACGCCGAGCGCAGTGGCGCGGCCGGTGAAGACCGCGTCCATGTTGACCACCAGGCCGGCGGACGCGCTCGCGACAGAGCCCACGGGGTTGCTCACGACGACCGAGTAGTCGCCGGTGTCGGCGAGCCGCGCGGCGTCGATGTCATAGGTGGACGCGTTCGCCCCGGCGATGTCGGCGCCGTTGAATTTCCATTGATAGGCGAACGGACCGGAACCCTCCGCGACGACCGTGAAGGTCACGGCGTCGCCCTCGGTCACGGTGCGGCCTACCGGCCCGCTGACGATGGACGGAGCGCGCAGCACCGAGACCGTAAAGGAGGTCGCGGAGGTCGCCGCGCCGTCGGAGGCCGTCACGGTGATCGTCGCGACGCCGGTGCGGCCGGCGGCGGGTGTCACCGTGACGGTGCGTTGCGCGCCGGAGCCGCCGAGGACGATGCCGGAGAGCGGCACGAGCGCCGGATCGGAGGTGCTGCCGCTGTAGAGCAGTCCGTCACCCGTGGTCTCCGCGTCGCCGGCGGTGAAGGCGAGCGCGCCGCTCGAGCCGTTCTCCGCGACGACCTGGTCGGCGATGGCGGAGAGGACGGGCGCGGTGTTGGCGAGGTTGGCGAGCGAAGCGATCTCGGCGGCGCCGAGCGCGCTGTCGTAGATGCGGAAATCGTCGACGCGGCCGTCGAGGTAGGGATCGGCCCATTGCGAACGACCGACCCAGTTGCGGGTGGTCGCGCCGAGGCTGGAGGGCGTAAGCGTCATCGCGGTGTTGCGACCGACTTCCAGGCCGTCGACGTAGAGCACGCCGACGCCGCCCGAAAGGGTGACGGCGACATGATGCCATCCTCCGGTCGGCAAAGCCGCGGGGCCCGTGATCTGCTGTTCGCCGGCGGTGCCGCCGGTGGTGATCGCGAAGCGCACGCCGCCCGCGCTGCTCGTGGGCGTGAGAAACATGTAGACATTGGTGCCCGAGCCGAAGTCGAACACGCGGGTCCACATCGCGGCGCTGTCGAGATTCACCCAGGTGGCGATGGTGAAGTCGGCGAGGCCCGAGACCACGCCGCCGGGGAGCGAGACGTAATCGTTGGCGCCGTCCAGATCGAGGGCGCCGTCGCGCGCTCCGGCGGTCCAGACCGGGCCGCCGACGGTGGCGGCGTCGTTGCCCCGGCCCGAGGAGTCGCTCGCGATGGCGCCGGAACTTTCGTCGAAACGCAGATGCGCATGGAGCGGGCGCTTGGCCGGGGTCGCGAAGACCGGTGCGGTGTCGGCGCTGGAGCCGTAGATGTTCAGCGAGGCGACCGCGTAGTGATAGGTGGTGCCGTTCACGACCGACTCGTCCGAGTAGGAGGCCGAGGCGGTGGTGGCGAGCGTCGCATAGGGCCCCTCGGCGACGGTCGCGCGCTTCACCTCGTAGCCGCTGGCGCCGGCGGCGGCGGTCCAGGACAGCGCGATGCTCGAATCTCCCGCCTCGGCGCGAAGCCCGACGGCGACGGCGGGGGGACCGGCGAGGGTCGTGCCCTGCGCCTCGGCGCTGTTCGCGCCCTCCCCCTTCACGTTCACCGCGGAAACAACGTAGTAATAATCCGTCCCGGGCGCGAGGCCGCGGTCGGCGAAGGCGGTGGCGGAAACGTTCGAGGCGACGACCTGGTAAGGGCCGCCGGGCACGGTGGCGCGTTTCACGTTGTAGGTCTCGGCGGTGGGCACGGCGGACCAGGACAGCGAGAGCTCGGTGGCGGAAACCACGGCCACGACCGGGTCGGCGGGCGCGGCGGGGATCGTGATGAGGTGTCGGGCGACGGAGAGACCGACGTCCTCCGCCCCGCGCGCCACGAGCGAGGCGAATCGGCGCGCGCCTGTATCCGAAAGGTGGATATAATCGAAGGAGCCGTCGGGCCGGGTGGCGTAGCAGGCCCGGGCGGCGGGCACGCCGATGTCGGTGAGTTCGTCGATGCTCATGCGATTGAGGTCGATCACGGGCACGCCGAGCTCGGCCCCGAGCTCGCGCATCGCCTGCGGGTAGCCCTGCACGCTGTTGAAGAAGCGGCCCCAGAGATCGTAGGTGCATTTGATCTGGGAGGTCACGAAGACGGGGACCGCGCCCTTGCTCCGGGCGGCGTCGACGTAGAGGCGGAGGTAGGCCTTGAATGTCGTGCCGGGGTTCGTCTTGCGGTAGTTCGGCGACTCGTCCGCGGAGTCGTTGATCGCGAACATCACGAAGAGGTGGTCGCCGGGCTTGATGCGGTTCGAGATCACATCGAGCGAACCCTCCTCGTAAAAGCTACGCGAGCTGCGACCGCCCTTGGCCTGGTTGTCGATCACCACCTCGGGGGTGAAATGCCGTCCCAGGCGCTGGCCCCAACCCGTGAGGTAGAAGCCCTCGGCGTAGTTGGAGACGGTGGAATCGCCGGCGAGAAAGATCGTGGGACGGTTCCACTCCGCGTCCGTCATCGGGACGATGGTGATCGCGTTGATGTGGTTGATCGACCCGAAGAACTCGAAGCGCAGGCGCCCGCCCGTCACTTTTATCGGGAAGCTGCTCGTGGCGTATTGGCCCGCCGGCGCGCCGATGCCGGCGATCTCGAAGAGCCCGTTGGCGCGGATCGAGGTGCCGGTCTTGACGGTGGAGTCGCCGACTACGCAGGTCACGCGGTAGTTGCCGTTCGGCACGTCGACGTAGAAGGGCGTGCCGTTCACGAGGCAAAAGTCGCGGGTCAGCGGATCGGCGCCGCCGCGGTCGCGCTCGTCGACCTTCGTCACGTCGCCCCAGCCGTAACCGGTGAGCGGCCCATAGGCCGTGGTCTTCCGCACCTGCGTGTAGCCGGCCGAGACCGTTCCGGGGCCGAAATCGAAACGCAGCGGCGCGCCCGACGTAAAAAAGGGTCCGGGCGGCTCGGCGGGAGCGGTGTAATAGACCTTCGGCGCGGGGCGCGAGTAGGTGTCGGGCTCGGCGGTTTGGACCACCGGCGCCAACCCCGTGTAGGGCCCGGTCAACACCGTGCCGGCCGACGCCCCGGCCTCGGGATACACAACAGTCGGATTCTCCGGAAGAGGAGGGGAAGACAAATAAGGATCCTCGTCATACGAGACCTGGGGGTCCGCGGGATCGGAGGCGTCCACGAATACCAGCGGCTCGGCCCAAAGGCTCAGGGCGAATCCGGCGGCGAATAACTTCACCAATATTACAGGCTTAATGGACCGTGTTTTCATATATTCATACATTTTATTAACAACAATAGACAGCACATCACCCGCCCGTCCGCGACGGATCGCGTAAACACCAAGCAGTCGCTTGTCCTCGGAAACCGCGGAAGCGGGCCGAGGGAAAACGAGTGCGACGGAGGAACCGGGGCGTCTTTGCTAGGCGGCCCCGAGGCCGGATCGTTTAACGATCCGGGCGTATAGGGGAATCAACCAAGAGGAGCATCGGAGGGGTTAATTAGCTATCCAAGCAGCTGAACGAGGGGCGAAGCTTCCTTCTACCGAGCCCCCCTCGCCGGCAAGTGCAAACGATATGCCTAGGATTATGCGTCAATAGCCCGATTGAAAGCCAAACATTTCACACCCAGTCATACCCAGCCAACAAGCCCGCGCCTACCCGGTGAGAATTACGCGATCCCCAAGCAAATGCATCCCCTGCTAAACTTTGATAAACAGTCGGGATAAAATCAATATTTACCCCAACCCCTTGCCACAACCGTTAATAATACTCGACCAAGCGATAGAAGACGCGGGGGCGATTATCGAGCGGATCGGAAAATTGAACCTCGATGCCGCTGCCATCGGCGAAGTTGATCGTCGTCCATGTGGTCAGGTCGGTTGAAACCTGAAGGTCGTAGCTCAGGCCGGAACGGCTGGCAAAACCGAGCTTCGCCTCCCCGGCCTCGATCCGGATCGAGAGCTGCGGGGTCGCGAGCGCGTTGAACGCGACCGTCTTGGCGGCGCTGGGCGAACGGGGCGAGGACGCCGTCACGTCGACGGCGCGAAACACGACGGTGTAGGTTCCGGGTCGATCCACCGTGAATGCCCTTCCGTGGACATGGCCGTAGCCCGTGGCATCCTGATAAACCGTGATCGACGGCTTGTCCTCGTCCGTGGCGCTCCAGCCGACGCCGCGCGTCCAAGTCGGCGCGGAGGCTCCGGCTTCCCAAAAGGAAAAACGCCCGCCCGCCGGGCCCGCAACGGAAACAACCTCCACCTTCGGCAGCGATCCGGCGGGAAAATCGAGCGCGGCGCCCTCCGAGCTGAATGTGAGCTCGTCCGCATAGTAGCCGCCCGGGAACTGCGGCATGTAGCCGCTGAAGGGTTCGCCCGGCGGCACGTAGAGCGCCAGTTGCACCGACGGGCCCGCCATCGCGAGGCGGCTCTCGTCGGCGGGATCCAGCCCGACCTCGATATGATCGTGCGCGAGAAGCCGCGGGATGGCGGCGAACAAAAGAAATCCGAGGACAAGCGTTCTCATGGTTGCACAAAGGGACTGTTGGCCGTGGCCAAGCGGCGTTGCACGTCGGCCCAGGAGAGGCGTCGCACATGGGCGTCGACGAAGAGGTAGTTCGCTCCCGAGCCGTGGCATTCCACGTTCACTTGCGAGCGGAGAAACGCCGGGGTCACCCGCCCGCGCGCCGCGCCGGAAAAGTGGAGGTGTTCGGTGAGCTGGCCCTCGGCCAGCTCCGCCGCGACCAAGGTCGAAGCGGGGGTCCTGCAGGCGGTGAACGCGAGCCCCGCGCCCTCGGCGGTCACGAGAAGATCGTTCCAGCCGTAGGTGATCCGGGCGGGGTGATCCGGCACCGAGGGGCAACGCCCAAGAAAGCTCGACCCAAGGTAGGCGGCGAGCGTGTGCGTCCATGACCGCGACGTGCCGTCGGGCGCGCGGTCATGGCTCGTGGACGGCAGCCGCCCGCGGTTCTCCTGGGCGTAAAGCTGCATCGCCGAACCGATCTGGCGGAGGTCGCTCAGGCAACGCGTGGACCGGCTTTGGGCCCGCACGCTCGCGGCCACCGGAAACAAAATCGCGGTCAGCACGCCGATGATCGCGATCACGGCGAGCAGCTCGATCAAGGTAAAGGCCCGGCTCCGATGCCCGGGCCCGGTTGGAAAGAGAGGAATAGGACTCATTGTTTTTGCCCGGGATGCAAGGGCCCGGGGATGGGTTCAGCCGGAGGGCAAGCGGCGGCGACGCGCCTGCGCGGCCACCAGCACCGCCAGTCCGGCCGCCGTCGCGAAACTCGCCGGCTCGGGAATCGCCTGCACGGTCACCGAAATCCCGTAGGTCGGGAAACTCGGACCGGTCTCAACCGCCTGGCGGTCATGATCGGCGCCGCCCACGAAGAACGAATAGTCGCCCGCCGGCAGATCGTGAAATACGCCGGTGACAAACCCGTCAGCCGTGCCGTCGCCAAAAATTCCCGACGCGAAACCATAGTTGGCCGAGGTGCCGTCGGCCGAGTTGCCGACGTAGGTGAAGTGGGCGAGCCGCGCGGCATACAGGACGCCGCTCGTGGGGTCGCCCGCGACCTGGTAGGTCGGATCGTTACCAAGCGACCAATCCGCCAAGGCAAGGAACGAGCCTTCGGTGCCGCCGGGACGCGAGGCCACCGACAAAGCGGAGGAATCGTGGCCGGCCTGCTCCGGCGCAATCGTGCCGAGCCCGAGATACAAGGAGATGGCGGGCAAAAACAGGCCTGCGGCGCCCGTCTGCGCGGCCACGTCGTTGCGCGCGGCCGAGATCGAAACCGTCGTGGTCTCGCTCAGCGTGAAACGAAAAAAGCGGCCGCGATGGCTGTCGCCCCAGTCGGCGTCGGTGCCATCCGCCCAGCCGAAAGCGCCGCCGACGGTCTGGTTGGAAATCGTGATCGGCGCCGAACCGGAAAGGACGCCGAAATCGCGGCCGCCGTAGGTAAGATGGGCGGAGGCGGTCTGCGCCCCGAGGAAAGTCGCGCCGAGCGCGACGAGCAGTTGAAAATGAAAGTTCACGAGATGTGTAAGGGTAAGAGAAGCGGTTGCTTTATCGGATGAATCACCGGGAACGGCCGAAGCCGCGCGGCTGACGAAGCGCGCCTTGCGCGCGAACGGCGGGCGGGAACAGCCGCGCGCGCATGGTCACGGAAGCGGCCGGAAAGGCGCGCATGGGCGAAGGAGCGAAACGGCCGCGAGAGCCGAACGCGTTCCCACGACGCTGAAGCGGCTTCGCCGCGAAAGCGGATGAACTTAAACCGCGCGCGGCGGTTCGGTCGGCGGAGCGGGACGCGCGCAGGCGCCAGGCTCAAAATCGTCCACAGGCCACTCGGGCGCGCTTATGGAGCGAAAAACGAACGCGTGCTCCGGCGGGAGCGCGAGCGGCGTCTTGGCCGCGGCGACCGAGGTGCCCGGCGTCGTGTCGCCGGCCCCGGATTCGTCGGAGGCACGGGTCTTGGCATCCGCCACGAAGGCGCAGATGTCGCACAGATTGTTCGCCGTGAAGGTGAGGCGCAGCGCGTGGTCCAGCGACATCGTGCGGCTGTAGGTGGCGATCATCCGTCCCCAGGCAAAGCTTTGAACCGCATCCCAGTGGACGCCGCTGGCCAGGAGCCAGGCGCCAAGCACGAGGATGTTGATCAATCGACGCATGAGAAAACCGCGCCAGTAGCATCCCGCGCGGGCGGAGCCCGCAAGCGGAAAGCCCGCTCGCCGATCAAGGAACCCGGCGCGGGTCTCGTAAGACGCGTGGGCCACCCAAGGTGCCCCCTCGGATCCCGGATCACGGCGTCGCCGCGGCGACCTCGGCCAGGGGCTCGACGGAAAAATCTCGGATCTCGATCCGCGACCAAACCGTGCGAAACCCGAACCAGCCTTCGCGCAACGGCTCCGGGTCCGTGAAATCGAACCACACCTTGCCATCGCGGGCCCAGGTAGTGCGGCCCTTCGCATCCACGGTGATCTCGATCACGTAGGCCCGACCGGCCTCCAGCAGCGCCTCCTTCTCCTGATGATCGTGCCCGGGCAGCAGGGGCCGCCCGCCGCTTCCGTCGTAGCGCCGAAAACGGGTCGTCGTGTTTCCGTTTCCTCCGCAGCCGACGTAATAGGTCCTCAACGCGTCGTGACTCGCAAAACTCCCGTCGCGGCCGGTTTTCGACGCGTCGAAAAAGTCCCCCGGCGAACGCGGATCGGTCGCCATCCAGAAGCAGTTCAAATCCGAGACCCGGCGATCCTCGCCGCCCGTCAACGTCGCGATGAAACGGATCCGCGCCGGCGCGCGCACCGCCTCGCGCCGCCACACCGTCGCCCCGGCCTTGTCGTCGATCACCAAGACGCCTTCGCGCACCGTCACCGCGCCGCCTGCTTGCTGCTCGACCACCCAGCCGCGCAAGTTGTCCGCAAAAACCTCCGCCGCTCCGGTTGGAACGAACCCGCAAAATGCGCTCGCGGAGAGAAACACCAGCCTCCTGATCGTATTCATACTGTAAGCTTGTGCCACCGATTGCCGGACTGTCACCCGAGGTCGAGTTTTACAGTCTGGTTTCCGTCGCCCCAACACCATGCATCCCCGCAGCATTCGCCGGTGGGCCGCCCCCGGCCTGCTTCTTGTTCTTTTGGCCGCGTCGCTCCGCGCCGTTCCGCTCCCGCCGCCACTCGAACCCCTCCAACGAGGCCTCGTCGCCCTCAAGCAAAAGGACGGCCGCGTCTTCGTGTCCTGGCGCCTCCTCGGTTCCGATCCCGCCGGCACCTCCTTCAATCTCTACCGCACCAGCGGCGAAGGCGCGCCGGTAAAGCTCAACCCGTCCCCGCTCGCCGGCCCCACCTGCTACGTCGACCTCGACCCCGCCCGCGGCGCGCTGCGCTACTTCGTGCGGCCCCTTTTCCAAGGCAAGGAATACGACGCCTCGCCCGCCTTCGCCCTCGACGGCGACGCCCCCGCGCGCCCTTGGCTGGAGATCCCGCTCCAACGCCCCGAAGGCGGCAAAACATCCTCCGGCGAGGACTACTCCTACTCCGCCAACGACGGCTCCGTCGGCGATGTCGACGGCGACGGCGTCCTCGAGTTTTTCGTGAAGTGGTCTCCCTCGAACGCGAAGGACAACTCCCAAGGCGGCGTCACGGGCGACACCCTCCTCGACGCCTACCGCACGGACGGCACTCGCCTCTGGCGCATCGACCTCGGCCGCAACATTCGCTCCGGCGCCCACTACACGCAGTTCATCGTCTACGACTTCGACGGCGACGGCAAAGCCGAGCTCGGCTGCAAGACCGCCGACGGCACCGTCGACGGCGTCGGCCGCGTCATCGGCGACGCGAACGCGGACCATCGCAACGAGGGCGGCTACATCCTCCGCGGCCCCGAATACCTCACCGTTTTCAACGGTCTCACCGGCGCCGCCATCGACACCGTGCCCTACGTCCCCGGCCGCCACCCCGAGACGCAAAACCCCACCTTCGAGCAGCTCAAGGCCCTCTGGGGCGATGGCTACGGCAACCGTTTCGACCGCTTCAACGCCGCCGCCGCCTCCCTCGACGGCAAAAGCGCCTCCCTCATCATGGCGCGCGGCTACTACACCCGCACCGTCGTCGCCGCCTGGAACCTCAAGGGCGGCAAGCTCGTCCGGCGCTGGCTCTTCGACTCCGACGCCGGCCCCGCCTCCAACCGAGACTACGCCGGCCAGGGCAACCACCAGATCTCCGTCGCCGACGTGGACGGCGACGGCCGCGACGAAATCGTCTACGGCGCCATGGTCCTCGACGACGATGGCACCGGCCTGCACACCACCGGCCTCGGCCACGGCGACGCCCTCCACGTCTCCGATCTAGACCCCGCCCGCCGCGGCATGGAGATCTTCGACATCCAGGAACGCTTCGACGACGCCGGCGCGCACTTCCGCGAGGCCGACACCGGCAAGATCCTCTGGAAAAAACCGTCCGTGAAAGCCGGCGACGACCACGAAGGCCCCGGCCGCGGCAACGCCATGGACATCGATCCCCGTTATCCCGGCACCGAGTGCTGGGTAAAAGGCGCCGGCATCGGCGCCCTCTTCGACGCCCGCGGCAAACTCATCTCCGAAAAAGCCCCCGGCCCCTGCAACTTCGGCGTCTGGTGGGACGGCGATCCGCAGCGCGAGCTCCTCGACCGCACCTTCATCGCGAAATGGAACTGGAAGGACTCCACCGAAACCCGCCTCCTCTCGGCCGAGGGCTGCGCCTGGAACAACGGCACCAAGTCCACGCCCGTCCTCTCCGGCGACATCCTCGGCGACTGGCGCGAGGAGGTGGTCTGGCGCACCGAGGACAGCTCCGCGCTCCGCATCTACGTGAGCGCCGTTCCCACGCCCTACCGCTGCGTCACGCTCCTCCACGACCGCCAATATCGCTTCGCCCTCGCCTGGCAAAACGTCGGCTACAACCAGCCGCCGCACCCAAGCTTCGACATGGCCACGCGCCTCACCACCTCCTCGCGTTGACCCCCTCCGTGTAGCCTCCGTGTAGCCACGGCCGTGCCGGCCGTGCCCCTAGCCATCCACTCCCGCCTGCTCCCCCCCGCCCCATCCCTTTCCCTCCCATGTCCAAGAACTCCTCCCTCACCTCCGGCTCCTTCACCCTTCCGGGCGAAGCCGGCTATGAGAAGCTCACGCTCGACCTCGCCAAAAAGTGGGGCGCCGACACCATTCGCGACAGCGACGGCACCCAGCTCTCCCCCGAGATCGTCCAATCCGGCTACGACATCTACTCGACGGTCTGCCTCGTCCGCTCCGTCCAGCCCTGGGCCCGCGAGAACCTCAACAAGCTCCAGCAGAATTTCCTGATGAGCTTCCCCGTCGTGGCGGAAAAATCCTCCGTCTCGATCAAGCTCCTAGACGGCTACTTCACCGAGCAGTTCGTCGTGAACGCCGAGGACGACCCTCAAAAGTGGTGGCAGGTCTTCGACCGCACCACCGGCAAGGAAGTTGCCAAGAAGCAGTGGTCCTTCGACGCCAAGAAGGGCGTCGTGAAGATCACCGGCGCCGAGGCCGGCCACAAATACACCGTGAACTTCCTCGCCTTCCGCATCTGGGAGGAGATCTCGATGTATAACCACATCACGAACAACTGGGGCGACCGCGAGCACCTCGCCGCCGTCGATCCGATGCACCCCGAGACGCAGAAGGTCATCCTCGCCTTCCTCGACAAGTGGCTGAAGGAGCACCCCGACACCTCCGTCGTCCGCTTCACGTCGATGTTCTACAACTTCTCCTGGTTCTGGGGCTCCGACCAGAAGAC
>CAMLNJ010000051.1 GCA_946481225.1 uncultured Verrucomicrobiota bacterium
GTCATGTGATCTTGCGGCGCTTGCGACATGCGGCGAACCGTGGGCAAGGCGAGCGGGGCCGACGAGCGCGGAGTTGCAGGCGACCGCGGGGCGCCGCGGTTTTTGAAGCTGCGGCGGGCCCGGCGTGTTTCGCCCTACCTGGGGGCTTGATTCACACCCGCCGGGGCGCGAAAGCCGCGTCGAAAGAGAGCCCACTCGTCCGGGCTCGCGGTCCAGTCGGCGTAGATGGCGACGCCGCCGACGCGCGCGGCGCGGGGGCCGAGTCGGAGCAGGCCGGCGTTCGCGCCCCGGAGGGCGTTGTCCAGAGTTTCGACGCGCGGGTCGTGGTAGCCTACGCCTTCGTCCTCGTAGGCGGGAAGGCCGAGGAGGAGCTCGGCGTGATTGGTCCAACCCGCCAGGTCGCGGGTCCAGTCCGCGACGAGCCGCGTGTAGACTTTTTCGAGGCGCAGGGCGGTGTCATACATCATGGGCGCGAGTTGGTCGGCGCGGCGGTCGACCTCGCGGTAGTAGGCCTCGCGCCAGTGGACCTCGGGGTGGGGATGCCATCGCGTGGGCGGAGGATAGGCTGCGACGGAGAGGATTTTGGCCGGGCCGAGCGCCGTCTTCAGTTCGTCGAGCAACGCGAGAAAGGCCGCGTTGCCGTCGGGCATGGGCTCGATGTTGAGATGGACGCCCGCGAGGCCGGGATGGCGGCGGAGCAGGTCGGCGCAGGCGGCGACGAAGCGGGCGCGCCACTCGGCGGACTCGACCGGGCAGTGTTGGCCTCGCACGCCGCCGACCCATGGGAGAACCTTCAGGTCGGGGAGCGCGGCGAGGAGCGAGTCGATGCGGTCGGCGTCGTGCGCAGGCAGGTCGCCGCGCGGCGTGGCCGGGCAGAGGTGCGGGAAAACGTAGGCGACGCCGTTGTCCCCGCAGGTGGTCTGGAGTCGGCGGCGCGCGATGTCGGAATCGTGGGCGGCGGGATCGCGCCGGTTGCGGACGAACCACGCGTCGTCGGCCATCCAGCCGTGGGCGAGCCAAAGGCCGTTGCGGGCGCGGTCGAATTTGCCGCCGGTGGAGGCGACGCCAGGATTCCAGAGCGCGTAGGCGAGGAGCGGCAGGCCGAGGCCGAGAGCGAGGCCGATGGCGAGGCGGCGGAGTTGTTGTTTGACGGGCATCATGGGGGGACCGGCGAAGGGGTGGCAGGGAGAACGCGAGACAGCCTGCAGGGAGACTGTGCGGAACGGATGAAGTCGGGATGAAGTGCGGGTGAAATCGCATCCACTCCCCCCCCGGCGGGACGCGCTTGGAGACGACGAGGTGCGCTTAGTTTGGAGTTCCGCCTTCCTTGAGTTGCGGCGAAGGGCCAGCTTCGGGGTGATGAAAGTCCGGATCCTCGCCACTCGGAGCGGATGGCTCTTATTCGGCCTCGGCGTGCTCGGCGCGCCGCCGAGCAGCGCCTACGATCCGTTTGGTCCTCGCGAAACGGCGGCGGCGACGCGTGCCGCCGGAGAAGTTCTGCTGCGGACCCAGTGGGTGGAGCCGCCGGAATCCTCCCTATTCGTGCCTGGCGGCGGCTGGAGTATTCATGCCCTTGAAAAGGCGAAGGCGCTGTTGGAAACCCTTCGGTCGGAGCGGAAGGGCGAGCTCGGACGGGAATCCACTTTGCGAGCGGGTCCCGAAGAGCCGGCGGTGCTGACGTTCACTCCGGGAAATGCGGACCCGGAAGCGCCTCCTGCGAAAGTCATCATCACAGTCGGTAATGTCCCGCAGGAGTTTACCGCCACGAACGTCGGCGTGGAGGCGCAGCTGTATCGAGAGAGTGGTGACGGAGGCGGGGCCGGATCGCGTTTGCGGGCGGTTGTGAAGCGCACGCGGTTTCTGGGTTTTGAGGCGTTGACGTCGGACGGCGCGGGCGGGGCTGCGCGGCCTAAGTTTTATCGCCCGATTTTCGAGACCGACACACGCGAATCGGTCTTTGCGATCGGCGCGGGAGAGTGCGCGATCCTGCGTGTGGATTGGCCGCCGCAGATCGCGCAGGGATGGCTGGAGCGCGTGCCGAAGGGTCCCGGATCGAAGGAAGCCTGGCGACCGGCGAAGGATCGGTCGGCGCTGCTCTTGGTCATGCGGGCGGCGGATTGACGGCGTTTGCCGGATCCGCCGTCGAGGGGCGGGGCGTGGACGCCCCCGGGCGGCTCACATGCGCTCGATTTTTTGGATGCCAGGGTAGTCGGTGCCGCTGAGCCATGCCCCGTTGACCAAGGCGCCTCCGGGAGAGTCCGGAGAGATCGTGTAGCCGACATTGCCGCCCATCCACACCCGGAGAGAATCGCGGTCTCGCTCGGCTCGCACCGGGTTCAGGTGACGCAGGGCGGGGCCGAAGGCCTCCTGGGGAACGTTCACGCCGCCGCCTGTTTTGAGCAACGCACGCACTTCGGCTTTCAGCGCGTCAAGATCGTCGATGAGCAAGGGACGTTCCTCGAACTGCGTTTCGTCCGGGATGAGGCCGACATCGAAGATCACCGTTTCACCTTGGGTGGTTTGATTCTGGGTGAGCCGCATTGTTCCCGGAGGTTCGTAGTCGTTTAAGCGATACAAGCTCACGTAGGCGGTGGGGCCATAGCAGTTTTCGCAGGCGGTCCAGCGCTTGCGGGGCACGAGTCGCCGCTTGAGCCAAAGCCTGCCATAGGTGGTGGGCAGCGTGTAGTCGGGCAGTGTCACGACTTCCTCGGGGCCGAAGGCGAGACGGCTCTCCCGGGCGCGCTTGTTCAGGCCGAGGTCATACCAATGCACGGCGACGCCAAGCTGGAGGCCGGGCACGCTGGAGCGGAGGACGGCGCGACGAGGACCTTGAAGCGTTTCGGTGACGGGCGCGAACCAGTGGCCCGGGGCGAACAACGCAAACGCAAGAAGCGGAATGCCTCCGGGGCGCAGGCGGCGAAGCGGTCGGAAAAAGGCGACGATGGCGCTACGGAATCGGGCGCGGAAGGGCGGGTGCATGGTGGGAAACGCTCGATCAGGTTATCCGGTATTGATGGGAAACGGCGGGTGCGGTCGGCGAGGTCTGGCGGGCGGTCGTGAAGACGCGGGCTCCGGGGGTTAGACTGGTTGCGTGGTCGAGCCTCACGCGTTTTTTTTGAGGACCATTTTGAGCGGCATTGCCGGGACGCGCCGCGGACCGCCGCTTTTGGCGGACCAGGCGCTGTCTTCAAAATACTCCGACGCTTTGCGAGTGCCCTGCGGGTGAGACGGAAAACCAAGCCGGGCCGGCGTTGACCTCGGCGGCCCGGGCCGCTGGCCCGCCTCCGCTTCGGTCGCCTTGGCCGAGCATGGTTTCCGTCTCACGAAGCATCGGTTTATTTTGAAGACAGCGCCTACAGTCTGGTGGGGCGAGCAGTGGGAGTGCGGAGCAGCGAAGGCGAATCCAATACGCACCACCGGCGCGGAGCGCTCAGGGGCGCGGAGGCGGTGCCGGCTTTGCGCCCATGGAGAGGGCGGATTGCTCGAGCTGGCGCTTGGCGCAGGCGGGGCAGATGCCGTGCGAAGTCCCGGTTTGGAAGCGGCAGTCGAAGTAGTCCTCCATCGTTCGCCACTCGCCTTGATCGTTGACCTTGCGGCACCAGCTGCAGATGCGGAGATAGCTTTCGAGCTCGTGCAGGCGCTTGAGCAGGCGCGAGGTGGTGAAGTGGACCACGAACCAGATGGTGATCAGGGCGCTGCTGCGGACCGCAATGCGCGGCCACATCGCCTCCGTCGAGTCCCCGAAGATTCTATTGGGCAGGTGCAGCAACTCGGCGGTCCACATCACCACGAGGAGAAAGCTAAACCCGAGAGCCTGTCCGCGGAGGATGAACTTGGCGCTGGGCGATCGAGAATGCGGCACGCGCGAATGGCAGGACCGGGCTTGCCCTTCGGCAAGGGATTTTCCGGCGTCGGGAATTTCGCGGCTTTGCCCGCGCTTTAGGACCTCCCTATGGCGCGGCGTGGCGGCCAAGTTTGATCTGTAAGAAATACGAAGAGAGAAGTTTATGTTTTAGGTGAAGTGATTTATGCACGCAAAAACACTTATAGTCGCGGAGGCTGCTCTACTTCGTCCTGGAGGCTTCCCGCGACCCTTTTGCGCGGGGGGCGCCCCTGCTCTCCGAGCGAACCACCAAACCTAAAAACGCTGCCCGACAATCCATGAAACGCCCGTCCACCTTGGCTACTCGCCGTGCTCCCGTCCTTCTGCTCGCCGCCCTCTCGCTTGGCGGTCCCGCCGTGCTTCATGCCGCCTCTCCGGCTAAGAGCACTTCCGCTCCTTCCAAGAACGACGCCTACCCCGCCGCTTCGTCCGCCAAGACCGCCGCGGCGCCGTCGGATTTTGTCAACTGTCCCATGATCGGGTGGCCGGAGCTGTTGCCTCACTTTCTCCAAGCGGACGCCGAGTTTCCCACCAACGACACCGCCGGCGACAACGTGCCCGACTGCGCCTTCCACCAGTGGTCCTGGGAGGCCTTCGTCTGGGCCACCGCCCTCGACACCAATGGCGTGCCGCGCTTCCTCACCCTGCCGACTCCCGAGGACCTGCTCGACACCGCCCAGACCGGCGCCGCGTTGAAAGCCAAGACCCGTCCGCTGAAGCTCGGCACGCGCTCCTTCCAGGCTCACGCCACCACCGGTTACGTCGAGGGCGCGGGCGCCATCGTCGAGGCCGACGGCAACATGATGGTCTCGCAAAACGGTTATCCCGTCTACGCGTCGGTCCACATGAACTCCTCCTACGCGACCACCGCGAAGCGGAATCTCATCGTCACCGGCGGCTACCAAAACCAGCCCGCGGACGACTACTTCGATGTCGGCGCCGCCGTCTTCAAGGCCACCTGGCTCCGCCTCGATCCGGGCCAACAGCCGCCCGCCGGCGCCTACACGACGCAGGCCGAGGTGCCGGTCCTCACCGTCTATCGCACGAAGAATTCCATGTCCGTCGCGCCCAGCGGCCAGACCACGACCGTGACCGTCGCCCTCGTCGGTCTCCACGTCGTCGGCTACACCGTCAACCACCCCGAGTTCCTTTGGGGCACCTTCGAGCACAAGGACAACTCGCCCGCCTTCCCCGACGGCACCTTCGACCAGGCCTCCACGTTGAGCGACCCGCACGGCTACACCTTCTACAAGGCCGGCACGCCCTTCAACCAGACCAACCTCCCCAGCACCGACGCCAGCGGCAAACCCACCCTGAGCTTCGATCTCGCGACCCAGAAATTCTCGCCGGTCACCAACGCCGTTCTCGCCAACAAGACCGGCAGCGAGACGAATTCGCCGAACGGTCCGGTCAACATTTCCAACCTCAACGCCTCCGCGCAGAATTTCTTCGCCGGCCAGCCCGCGCCGCAGGCGGTCTTTGGCAACTACAACCTTATCGGCACGGTCTGGATGGCGCCGAACTCCTACTCGCTGACGAGCGACCAGTCGAACGCCGTGGGTTCGGTCAACCTCGCCAACGTGACGGCCGAGACCTTCGTGCAGCGCCCGATGCTGCTTCCGAACAACACCAATCCGAACGTCGTGCTCAACTGCTTCCTCTGCCACAACGCGACCTCGTATAACTTCCAAAACTATCCGCCGAAGCTGCCCAGCCGCCGGATCGCGCTCAGCCACGTGCTCGCCGTCGGCAGTCCCTACGCGGTGCCGAACGTGCTGCCGGTGAAGATCCCGACCTCGCAAGGCGCGCCCGAGACGCCCGCCAAGCCCACGGCGGTCAACTCGCCTTCCGCCGCGCGGAAGTAAGCCAGGCCCGCCCGGGCGCGTCCCCGCGTCGCGCGTATCGAGCCCGCCGGTTTTCGCCGGCGGGCTTTCGCGTTTTAGCGGGTCGTGTGGATGTCCTTTGTCGAGATGCTCGGCCGCAGGCGCGCGATCCGCGCCCGCGGATGATTCCGAAGCGGACAAAGCCGGTTCTTTCCCTTCCGCTGACGCGATGCCCCCTCGCAAGGCTCCAGCCTCGCGGCGCTCCCGCGGCGCCCGGATCACCCACAAGGAAGTCGACGCGCGTTATGATCGAGCCAAGGAGCTCGCGCGCGCCGGCGCTCATGCGGAGGCCTTGGCCGAGTTCCTCTGGTGTTACGACGTGGGCATGGTCGCGGTCGCCAGTTTTTTCGGCGTGCGCACGAGTTTTCTACTCAGCGCGATAGCTTCCTTGGGCAAGGCCTACCCGCCCGCCTTGCAGGCGCTTCGCTCACGACGGGACGCGGTCGAGCACGCAATCGCCTCCGATCCCGGAGGCGCCAAAGGGCTGTCGGAATACTCGAGCCTGAATCATTATCTGAAGGAGGATGAAAAGACCTTGGCGCTCTTCGATCAAATCCCCGCCGGAGACCCGAGGCGGGCGCGGATGGGACTTTCGGTTTCCAGGCTTCTGGCCGGGGCGGGGAGGTATGCGGAGGCGCTGGAGGCGCACCCTTTCGATCGGATGATCGAGCTTTTCGATGATGTCATCCAGACGTGCGCTCCGTCCCATTTTTCCGACGAGGACAAGGCGGAGCTTGAGCAGAGTATCCGTGGCCATGCGGTGAGAAGCGCCGCGAACAACATCGAGGTTCTGGCCGGCGCCGGGGCGTTCGATGCGGCGCGAGAGTATGTGGCAAAAGTCCTCGCCTACGACGACACTCCCGGGACCCGGAGTCTGTTGGCGGACGCGTTTGCCCGGGCAGGCCGACCGGAGTCGTGGAGTTTGGTCGAAGGGGCGACGGGGCTCGGGACCCGAAGGTTGCGCGAACGCGAGTCGGCGGGAAATCAGGGCGCGGCGGGGGCGACGCGGAGGCGGAGGAAGACGCGCGGGCCGGCGAGCGGATAGGTGGCGGTGACGGGCGAGGTTTCCGTGTCGCCTTGGTCGACGCCGCTCGAACTCCAGGCGCCGCCGCCGAGGTCGGTCGTCGCCTCGACGACGTAGCTCACGTCGGCGCGGAGGCGGGCGTAGGTGAGGGCGAGGCGGGCGGGCGAGTTTGGCCGGGCGAGCACGGGGCGGGCCGCGTCGGCGGCGTTCACGGGCGAGGAGCCGAGCGCGTATTCGGCGAGGTTGGGGAGGCCGTCGCCATCGGGGTCGGCCGCGTTGGCGCCGTCGCCGCTGCCGTCGGAGGGCAGGCCGTGCGAGGCGCGCCAGGCGGCGAGCGGATCGGCGATTGCGCCGGTCGTGAGCGTGGCGGAGCGAAGGGGGAAGACGGCGGCCACGCCGACATGGCCGAGCGGTTCCCAGTAGACTTCGTCCACCGCGTTCGCGTCTGCGACCTCGAGCTGGACGGTGCCGGAGGGCGCGACGCCGGCGGCGGGGTGGAGGCGGAGTATCCACTTCCTGGATTCGTCGGGGTGGATGCGGGCGCCGGTCAAGGCGATGGCGGCGATGGAGTCGGGGCCGGAGAAGGTGGCGGGCGCGAGCGGATCGGAGAGCGTCCGGTCGGGGGCGGACCAGGCGCCGTCGCGATCCACGTCCTCGAAGAGGGAGACGCCGGCGAGGGCGTCGAGGGCGCCGGAGGAGGCGGTGGCGCGCACGTGGAGCGTGGTCACCTCGACTTCGGCGCCTTCGCTGGAGGCGGTGAGAACGATGGCGGGGAACGGCGAGTCGCCGCCCGGCCAGGCGCGCGTGACGGAGCCTTCGCCGACCGGGACGGAGAGCCGGAACCCGAAGGTGGCGGGGAGGACGACGGCGTTGGTGAACTGCGAGGTGTCGCCGGTGGTCGCGTGGGTGGCGGTCGCGGTCATGACACCGGCCGGAGGCAGGAAGGGGTAGGGGAAGCTGAAGGTGCCGTCGGCGGCGACGAGGCCCCGGCCGAAGGACACCTCGCCCTCGGGCTGTGGCGCGTTCGGGTTCATGAAGACCTCGATGGTGCTGCCGGCGGGCGTGCTCGCCAGGCTCGCGACCTGGCCGTGGATGCGTCCGTCCGAGAGGGTGACGAGCGCGGGCGGGGGCTGGTCGCGGTTGCCGGCGGAGGCGTGGCGGATGCCGAGGCCGCCGTTTGTGTGGATCGAATTGGCGAGGATGGTGTTGCCCGTGGTGGCGGCGCCGGCGACGAGCACGCCGTCGCCGGTGTTGTCGCGGATCGTATTCGGAGAAAGAATACCGGGGCCGGCGGGAACGCCCCACGGGGTCTGGAAGCCGCCGAGGAGGTTGTCGTGCGCGCCGTCGAGGAAGTGGACGCCCGCGCCGAGGTTGCCCTGGTTGGGGCTGACCGGGGCGCCGGCGCCGATGCGGTTGTTGCCAAGGAGATTCCCGGTGGAGCCGGCGCCGGAGAGGCGGATGCCGTCGCCGGCGGAGCGGACGATGGTGTTGCCCGAGCGGCGTTCGGGGCCGCCGATGCGGTTGTCGGCGGAGTTCCACACGAGGATGCCGTGGGAGCGGGAGCCCCAGATGGTGTCGGTGGTGCCGCGGTCGCCGATGAGCGCGCCCTCGACGCGGTGGCCGCCGCCGCCGGCGAGCACGATGGCGGCGGTGAGCGGCTCGTCGGTGCTGGCGCCGCGGGTGAGGTGGACGAGGTGGGCGGGGTCGGTGCCGCCGATGCGGCAGGAGGCGGCGTTGCGGACGAAGATCGTCGAGCGCCCGCCGAGATCGAACCAGGAGGCGCGCAGCCAGTGGTCGGCGCCGCCGTCGACGTAGGTGTTGACCCAGGCGCCGCCGAACTGGTTGTAGAGCGGCCACTCTTCGCCGACCACCTGGCCGCTCGCGCCGCCGGAGATGAGCAGGGAATGGGAGGGCATGGGGCCGGCGAAGGGATCGGTGTTTACGGTGGAGCCGCTGGTGCCGGCGGCGGAGAAGGTCCAGGTGCCGGTGATGCGATTGCGGTTGGCGTAATCGGGGATGACGCCGCCCTGGATCCAGATGGCGGCGTAGCCGAAGCGGCTGATCTGGTTGCCGTGGGCGCGGGTGGGGCCGCCGACGAACTGGCCGGTGACCGTGCCATTCAGGTGGATGCCGACCTCGGGGTGGGCGATGGGGCCGTCTCCGAATACCGTCGAGCCGATGCGGTTGTTGACGAGGTGGTTGGCGTCGAGAGGCGTGCCGGCGGGGGTGAGGGCGGCCTGGACGTTTTCGAGGCGGAGGGCGGCCTCGACGATGTGGCCGAAGCGGTTGTAGGGGCGGTGGGTGGAGCCGAGGGCTTCGCCGACCTCGCCGATGCGGTTGTCGGCGGCGGCGTCGCGGACGTGGATGCCGACGCGGACCTCCTGGCCGACGAGCTCGATGTCGGAGCGGCGGAAGCCGATGGAGGCGCCGAGGACCTGGTTGCGGTCGGTGCCGTCGCCGTCGATGCGGACGCCGGCGCCGTTCGGGGTGGCGAGGACGACGAGCTCGGCGACGCGGGCGGCGGAGCCGATGAGGTTGTCGTGGGCGCCGCCGGTGAGGCGGAGGGCGTCGCCGGCGGCGGGGGCGAGGAGGTATTGGGGCGTGTCGTCGGAGACGTGGAGCGGGTCCATGTAGCCGAAGGCGGAGGCGTCGATGACGTTGTGGTGGGCGTCGGGGCCGGTGACGAGGACCGAGGGGGAGGCGAGGGAGCCGCCGAAGTGGTTGAGCGTGGTGTTGAGGCCGGAATCTGTGCCGCGGGTGCCGATGGTGTTGAAGGGGCTGTTTTGAACGAGCAGCGAGTGGCCGGTGTCGGGCGCCCGGAAGGCGGCGGTGCCTTCGGCGGCGAAGTCGAAGCCGGCGGCGGAACTGCGCAGGGTGTTGTAGCGCGTAGCGGGGCCGTCGATACGGAAGCCGTCGCCGCCGTTGCCGGAGGCGGCGAGGTTGGTGAGGAAGTTGCCGGTGGCGCCGTCGAGCACATGGACGCCGTGGCCGGCGTTGCCCGCGATGTCGCGGAAGCCGGGCAGGGCGCCGGCGCCGAGCTGGTTGCCCTCGGTGCCCGTGCCGGCGACGCGAAGGCCGTCGCCGCCGCAGCCGCGGATTTCGCCGAGGTCGAGGAAGTTGCCGTGCGCGCCGGCCTCGAGGAGGACGCCGTGGTCGATGGCGTCGTAAACGGCGAGGAGGGCGCGGGAGCCGCCGAAGAGGGGCGGGGAGGTGGCGCTGCCGAGGATATTGCGGGTGACGCCGGGGCCGGCGAGGCGGAGGCCGACGCCGGCGGCGTCGCGGACGACGGGGCAGTAGAAGCGGTTGTCGGAGGCGTCGCCCGCGAGGACGATGCCGTCGCCGTCGGGGTTTTCGACGGCGACGAGGTCGAGGAAGTTGAAGCGGGAGCCGTTGCCGAGGAGGACGCCCTCGCCGGGGAAATTGCGGAATGTGGCGCGGTGTAATTGGTGGCCGGATACGCCGCGCAGGTCGTAGGCGACCGTGCCCTCGGGTGCGCCGGTCCCGTCGAGGACGAGGCCGTCGAGATCGACGCTGTCGCCGTCTCCGGGCGGGGGGAGCGGGGCGGCGAGGGTGACGGAGGCGGGGCCGGTGGCGAAGTTGGCGACGCTCACGCTGTCGCGGATGGCGTCGCCGGGGCCGTAGTCGTCGCCCGACACCCAGTCGGACTCGAAATAGCCCTCGGGCTCGCCTTCCGCGGGGCGAACGGTGATGGCGCGGCCGAGGGTGCCGGAGGCGAGGGCGAGCGCTTCGTGGAGACTGAGGTCGCCGTCGGGGGTGTTCGAGAGGTCGCGAACCGTGACGAGGAGGGAGCGGGTGTTGGACTGGGTGGGCGCGGGGTAGGGGTCGTGGATGGTGAACGGGAGGGTGTTCGAACCGCCGACGATGGCGAAGGTGGAGGCGTCGCGGAAGACGAGGCGCAGCGAGTGGGCGCCGACGCTCAGGCCGCCGGGCAGGATGGTGTAAACCCGGCCCGGGGTGGTGGAGAAAACGTAGCCGGCGGAGGAGCCGTCGATCTCGACGTAGGTGTTTTGCAAGGTGAGCGGATCGAGGTCGGGGCCGGTGATCTCGATGGTGTCGCCGGAGCGGGCGGGGGCGGGCGTGATGGTGGTGATTTGCGGCGGGGCCTTGTAGTGGAATTGATAGTTGGGGAAGGGGTTGGCCTGGGTGGTGGTTTCGCCGCCGGTGGCGGTGTTGCGGATGGCGAGAAAGACGTCGTGGTCGCCGGGGCCGAAGGCGGCCTGCCACTGGGCGGCGGACGGAATCTGGATGCGGTAGATGCCGCCGTTGGACTGGGCGATGGGGGCGACGAGGCGGGCGGAGATGGG
>CAMLNJ010000052.1 GCA_946481225.1 uncultured Verrucomicrobiota bacterium
GGCGCGCGTGGCCGGCTACGATCCGTCGAAGCGCGAGAACGCCTACCGCCGGCTCTTCGCGCTCGTGCTCGGCCAGAAAAACCAGCTCTGGTGGGACCTGCCCGCCATCGAGTCGTTCAATCTCCTGCGCGCGATCTACGGGCTCGCTCCGGACCAGTTCAAGGCCACGCTCGACGAACTCGCCGCCCTGCTCAACGTGGGCCACAAGCTCAACGTGCAGGTGCGCGAGCTTTCGCTCGGCGAGCGCATGAAGATGGAGCTCATCGCCGCCCTGCTCCACCGCCCCCGCGTGCTATTCCTCGACGAGCCCACCATCGGCCTCGACGTCGTCTCGCAAAAAGCCGTGCGCGGCTTCCTCAAGGACTACAACCGCCGCCACCGCACCACGATTCTCCTCACCAGCCACTACATGGCCGACATCCAGGAGCTCTGCGACCGGGTCATCGTCATCGACAAGGGCCGCAAGATCTACGACGGCATGCTCGACCGTCTCGAATCCGCCGGCGGCAAAAAACGCATCGTCAAATTCCGCCCGCTCCAAATCCCCTTCCCCGGCCTCGTCGAGCTCGCCGACGGCAAGGCCGTCGCCACCGACGACGGCGAAGTCGTGCTCCACGTCCCCTCGGCCGACGTCGTCTCGCTCACCGGCCGCATCCTCGCCGCCGGTCCCGTCGCCGACATCTCCATCTCCGACGTCCCCCTTGAGGACATCATCGCCGAGCTCTTCGGCCGCGCCGAAACCCCCGCCGCCGCGTAGCCGCCTAGACTTCCCTCAATCTAGGTGGACGGGCGGGTCCCCTCCGCCCGTCGTTTGGAAAAACCGCCGCGCGCAGCGTCGCCCTCCCGCCCGCACGATCAGGACTCAACCTAAATCCGGCAGCAGGAATTAACCACAGATTACACAGGCGGCACAGATTAAACCAGTTAAGCATCAAAATACGGACACTTCACGCTCACCCGCAGGGTGAGTGCATAAAACTCCGCAATGCCTTAGTAATCTGTGTTGATCTGTGAAATCTGTGGTTCAACTGCTTTTTCTAGGCTCAAGCGTGATCCAACGCCCCCGCCCCGCCTCACTGCGGCGAAGCCGCCTCGCCGCCCCGCCGGAAAAAATCCCGCTCCTTCGCGAGCAGCGCCTGCTCCCGCTGCTCCACGAGCGCCTCGCGCTCCGCCAGCCTCTGCCCGGCCTCGGCCAACCCCCGCTCGCACTCCTCGATGAAGTTTTCGCGCGTGCGCAGCGTCTCCGCCAAATGATTCACGTCCCCGCCGTCGCCGGGTGACGACGCCGCCTCGTCCAGCACGCACAGCGCGCGCAGACCGTCGATCTCCGCCTTCGCCGCGTCCTCCAGCCGCTCGAAGCGGCGCCCCGGCCCCACAGTGAGCAAGGCCAGCGCCTCCCCCCGCGCATCGGAGAACAACACCACCACGCCCGTCCCCGCGGATCGCGCCCGCGATTCCTCCAACTGCCCGGCCAACTCGGGCCCGATCAGACGACGAAACGCGGAAAGCGGCAGCGGCGGCACATGCATGGCGAAAAAATCATCCGATCAAGGCGCTCCCGCGCGCTCCGAAACCCGGCCCGCCGACGGCGGAGCCCGTCCGTGTAAAAGAAAGCGCGACGGGTAACATTTCGTTTACAGCCCAAGGCCTCTCCGGCATGGGCTCAAGCGTCTTCGTCGGGCTTGCGCTCCCGATACACCCCACCCCAATCCAGCACCGGTATGGCGCGTCGCATCGCATTTTTAAACTACAAGGGCGGAGTCGGCAAAACCTCGCTCATCGTCAACATCGCCGCCTCCCTCGTCCAGGACGGCGCCAAGGTCTTGCTCTGCGACCTCGACACCCAGTCCAACGCCTCGATCTGGCTGCTCCGCATCGAACGTTGGAACCGCATTATTTCCGGCGAGGAAGGCGCGGGCACGACCTTCCGGCTCTTCCAGCCGAATCCCCCGCCGATGTCGTCCCTCATCGTCCGCGATGTCGTGCAAGACCGCGAGGGCCGCCCCATCCTCCCCGGCCTCGATCTCCTGCCCACCGGCTTCAACCTCGTCGACCTCGAGTCCGACTACCTCGGCCAGACCGGCAAACCCGCCTACGTCCACTTCCGCGAGGAACTCGCCCAAGTCGAGGCCGGCTACGACTTCGTGCTCTTCGACTGCCCGCCCAACGTCCTGCGCGCATCGCAGTGCGGCGTCTTCTCCGCGCACGACATCTACGTGCCCAGCAACCCCGACGCACTCTCCCTCATCGGCTTCACCCTCCTCGCCGAAAAGCTCGCCGCCTTCCACGACATCGCCGCCAGCTTCCGCCGCCACTCCTTCGGCCCCGCCGCCCAAGTCCAAGGCATCATCTTCAACGCAATCAAGGGCAACACCGACGTCGAAGTGCCCAAGATGCGCATGCAGCTTCGCCTGAACCAGTTCAAGACCACCCGCCGCGTCGCCCGCACCGCCAAGATCTTCGCCGCCCAGGTGCGCGACGCCACCGTCGTGCGCCGCGCCGTCACCCTCGGCCTGCCCGTCCCGCTCATCTCCTCCGAAAACACCGCCGACTCCGAGGGCATCGTCGGCGACTACCGCGCCGTCACGCGCGAACTCCGCCAGCACACGCTCTCCCTCCCCACGTGAACATGCCCGACGCGCGCTCCTCCTCCGCCCCCCGCATCACGTCCGACCAGTGGGACGAACTGCGCGAAAGCTTTACGCACTCGCTGCTCGCCGACACCTCCATCGCCGCCCTCGCCGACAACATCGACGGCTGCCAATGGCCGAAAAAAGGCCCCGAAGAAACCCCCGCCGCCTACATCGGACTCTCCCGCGAGGACGCCCTCGCCCGGCTCGCCTCGCTCCGCCTCTCCCCCGCCCACCTCGACAAGCTCGCCGACATCCTCCGCGGCACGCTCGCCTTCGACGAATCCTTCGGCGAGATGGCCGAGGTCGCCGGCCGCGCCGAGGCCGACAACGATCCCCTCAAACGCAATCTCGCGCGCCTCGGCATCCCCGAGGATTTTCCCACCGCGCTCTGCAACTTCACGGCCCACATCCACGATTTCTGCCAGGCCGAAGGCCTCGTGGTGATCGCCGACTTTCTCGCCTTCTCCCGCAACGTGGCCCGCTCCGCCATCCTCGCCGGCGAGTTCCGCGAACTGCTCAACGCCTGCGTCCATATCGACGAACCGGTCATCGCGCGCTACCTCCCCTACCGCCCCAAGACCTCCGGCCTCCACTTGCTCGAAGGCTTCGCCCACATCGTCCGCAGCCTCGACGTCGAGCAGCGCGCCCAATTCCACCAAGACCCCGCCTCCGCGCTTCCGCCGGAGCTTCGGGCGCGGGCCGACGGCCTCGCCCGCCACTTCTCCGCCGAGCTCGACGAAATGATCGCCGCCCACGAGGCCGGCACTCCCGCCAGCCGCCTCGTCGCCGCCGTGAACGACGTCGAGATCGAAGCCGGCGTCGCCGCCCTGCTCTCCCTCTATTTCCCCGCCGCTCCCGAAATCGCGCACGCGCCCGAGACCGCGCCCGAGACCGCGCCCGCCGCCGAGCCCGCACCCGAAGTCGAACCGGCGTCCGAGCTCGCCGCCGAGGTCGAACCGACCGCCGCGCCCGAGTTCGAACCCGTCGTCGAATCGGTCGACGCGTCCGAGTTCGAACCCGTCGCCGAAGCGGTCGACGCGTCCGAATTCGAGGCCGAACCCGAAATCGAAACGGCCTCCGCGTCCGAGCCCGAACCCGAGTCCGAAGCCGAATACGCCGCCGAGACCGAGCCCGAGACCGAACCGGTCCCTGAGCCCGAAGGGGAGTCCGCTCCCCCGCCCGAGCCCGAACCGGAGCCCGCGCCCGAGCCCGAACAGCCGGCGAAGAAAACCGGCTTCTTCCAACGCCTCTTCGGCCGGCGCTAATGTGTAGCCACGGCCGTGTCGGCCGTGCGCCCCTCCCGCGCCCGGCACGGGCGCGACTACAACAAATTTCCAAACCTCCGACAGAGCGTTTTCGCCCGAAGCGCCGACTTCTCTCGCGCCTAAACGCCCAGCCGCCTCGGCCCTGCGGTTCAGCCTAATCCGGCGATCGCCCCGGCGAAAGATCGCGCAAGGTGCTGAATCGGATGGTGATTGCAGCGATCCGAAGGCGCACCTGGAAGGTGCGTCGAGCGGTCGATGCGATCAGCAGATGATCAGCAGGTTGTGCGAGATGAGTCGCGGCTATCGCCGGTTTTAGGTTCAGTAGGCGACTTCCAGGCGCGCCCCGCCGCGCTCCTCGAAAATCAAACGACGCCCGGCCTTGCTCGCCCCGACCAGGCGCAGCTCCAGCGCCGCGTCCACCAAGTCGCCGTCCATGACGAGCCGGCCGTTCACCAAGGCCCGCACACGACCCTGCTCGCGCTCGAACACCCCGCTGATCCGGGCGCTTCTTCCCCACGCGCGCAACGCCTCCGACGGCTCCTTCGGCGCCTCCGGCCGGGTCGGCGCGGGCGGGGGCGCCGGCGGAGCGATGCGCACCGCCGCGGTCGCCCGCTCGGCTGCCTTCGCGCGCTCGTTTCGCCGCCACCATTCGCCGGTCGCGATCACCACCGCCGTCGCCAGCAACGCCACCATGATCATCGGTCCCAGGGACCGTCTCCGCGGCGCTTCATGCCCCGGTAGATTCGCACCGCCGCCGATCGACGCGCCAAAACCGGCGGGCGGCACGCGCGGACTCGCCGGCCAGGCCACCCGCGATCCCGCTTTCTCTTCCACCCGCGGCATCGCACCGCCCGGCGCGGACAAGGCCTTCGGCTCGGGAATCGGCAACATCGGCGAACCCATGCCCGAGTCGGACCACGCCGGCACAGGAACCATCGGCGACAGCGGCGACTCGGACAACGGCGCGCCCGCCAAACCTTCGGGCGCAACCGCGGGCATCGGGAAAGGAGCGGTGCTCGCCCGCGCCGCGATCCGCAATTTCGCCCTCGTCGGCGCCGGGCCGGACGCGGGCGTCGGCGTCGGCACGGCCGCGGCCACGGGCGCGGGCCTCACCGCCGGAGGCGTCGGCAACACCGGAGACACCGGCGACACCTCCGCCCGAGCCGGCTCCGCCACCGTGATCGCCATCCGCCTTGCGCCGGCGGGAGCGGCGGGAGCGGCGAAGGCCGCGTCCGCGGCGAGATCCGGCCCCATCCATGGAGAGTCGCTCCCCGCGAGCGCCTGCACCAAGGCCTGGCGGGCGCTCAAACCCGCCGGAGCCCCGCGCCGCACATAGGCGTCAAACACCTCGCGCCCCGGCGTTTTTTCCAGCCCCGGCCCTCCGCCTCCCGGCAGCACCACGAGCGGAAACGGCGCGGCGCCGCCCAACGGCGAGGCCGCTCCAGCATCGGGCGAGGTGCCCGAGGGAAGTTGTTTCCGGGGTAGCGAAAGCATCGGACCAAAAATTCAGGGTCTAAATAGAATTCCTTATATCGCCGCGGATATCTAGCTCCTTGTGCTGGGTATTTACCCGACGCGTATCCGGTGCAAAACGCGCCGCCCACCGCCCCCGCCGACTGCGCCTTCACGCGCCCGCCGATCAACTCCGCCTCGCCCAGCGGCCCGCCAGCACGCTGCAAATGATCAACTGCAGCGGGTGATAGATCATGATCGGCAGCAGGATCAGACCCAGGCCCGGATGCCCGACGAATATCAGCTGCGCCATCGGCACGCCCGACGCCAAGGTCTTCTTCGAACCGCAAAACACCGCGGCAATGCGATCCTCCTCCGCGAAACCGAGGCGCCGGCTCGCCGCGTCCGAGATCCGCAGCACGAGGAAAAACAGCGCCGCCGTCCCCGCCAGCGTCCAGAGCAGCACATCCCAGCCCTGGCTCGACCACACCCCGCCCGCCACCGAATCGCAAAACGACGTGTAGACGAGCAACAGGATCGTCCCGCGATCCACCTTGTTCACCAGCGCCTTGTGCCCCGCGATCCACGCGCCCGTCAGCGGACGGCTCAGTTGCCCGACCACCAACGGCAGCACCAGCCACACGCACAAATCCAGCAACACCTCACCCAAAGGCAGCACCTCGCCCGTGCTTTTCAAAACCACGCCCACCCAGAGCGGCGTCAGCACCACGCCGAGCAGGCTCGAAAGCGTCGCGTTAAACACCGCCGCCGGCACGTTGCCCTTGGCCGCCGCCGTCAACGCCACCGACGACGACACCGTCGAGGGCAACGCGCACAGATAGAAAAAGCCCAGCCCCAGCTCCCCCGGCGCCAGCCGCTTCAACAGGAAAAACATTCCCAACCCGAGCACCGGAAACACGAGAAACGTGCAGAGCTGCACCACCGTGTGGAGCCGCCAACGCATCGCCCCGGCCCGCAACGCCGCGAAAGACAAGCCCGCGCCGTTGAGGAAAAAAATCAACGCCACCCCCGCCTTCGTCAGTGGCTCCGGATGCATCCAGCCGCCCTCCGCTCCCGGCTCGGGAAACAAAAACGCCAGCCCCGCCGCCAGGGCCAGGCCGCACAAAAACCAGTCGAATTTCGTCTTCATGCGCGGAGGCGCGCCAGAAGGTCCCGCGAAAAGTGCTCTGGGCCGGCCATCCCCACGTTAAAAATCCCCGTCGGCGCGCTTTACAGCCCAAAGCCCGCGCTTTTCACCTTTTCGAGAGACGCCCCCGCGCCCCCGCGCGCTATCGGCCGAGGACAAGTTCGCCGGATTGCGGCTCCGTCTCGACCTTCTCGCCCGCCGGCAGGAACAATCGAAAAGTCGATCCCCGCCCCGGTTCCGAGCTCACGCCCACGCCGCCCCGGTGGGCGCGCACGATGCCCAGCACGGCGGCGAGCCCAAGACCGCGTCCGAGAAACTTAGTCGAGTAAAACGGCTCGAAAATCCGCCGCATGGTCGCCGCGTCCATTCCGCAGCCGGTGTCGCCGACCTCGATCACGACATGCGCGCCCTCCCGCATCTCCAGCGGGTGCCGCACCCGGGCCAGCTGCTCCGCGTCGACGTGGACCAGCTTGGTGGCGATCGTGATCACGCCCTCGCCGGCGCCGAGCGCCTCGGAGGCGTTGATCACGAGGTTCATCAACGCCTGCCGGATTTGCGGGGTGTCCGCCTGGATCGTCGGCAGCGACGGGGCCAGTTCCAGCCGCACCACCGCCTTCCGGCTGATCGAGACGGACACGAGCTCCGTCGTGTCTTGGATCAAACGGTCCACCTCCACAGGCCGCGTCCGGACCGGCCCCTGGCTCGCGTAGGCGAGCATTTGGGAACAGAGATCCGATGCCCGGCACGCGCTCTTTTCGATATCGCGCAGGAAGCCCGACGCGGGGGACGAAACCGGAAGGGACAGCCCCGCAAGCGACGCGTTGCCCAGGATGCTTGTGAGGAGATTGTTGAAATCGTGGGCTATTCCCGCCGCGAGCACGCCGAGGCTTTCCAGCTTTTGCGTTTCCTGGATTTTACGCTCCAGCTCCTTGTGCTGCTGTTCCGCCCGCCGACGCTCGGAGATGTCGCGCGCCACCTTGGAAAAACCGATGATCCGGCCTCCCTCGTCACGAATCGGCGAGATCATGACGGAGACATCCACCAGGCTCCCGTCCTTGCGCTGGCGGCGCGTTTCAAAGGGCCGCGGCAAAACCCCCGTCGTCAGTTCCGCCAGCCGGCGCTCCACCTCGTCGCTCCGGTCCGATGGAATGATCCGCCTCAACGGCTGGCCCACGATCTCCTCCGCGCGATAGCCGAAGATCCTCTCCGCGGCGCCGTTCCAGTCGGTCACGACCCCCTCGAGCGTGCTGCCCACCACCGCGTCCTCCGAGGAAGCCACGATGGCCGCGTGCCGCGCGTTGGCCCGCGACGCGAGCTTCAGCTCCTCCACATGCTGCCGCAGAAGCAGATTCAACCGAGTGACCTCCTCCTCGGCGAGACGGCGTTGATCCGCCTCGGCGCGCAGCCGCGAGTTCGCCTCCTCCAGATCGGCGGTGCGCGCCCGCACCCGCTCCTCCAGCGTCTCGTTCAAGCGCCGCAGCTCCTCCGGCCCCGGAATCCGCACCGCTTGGGGCATGATCTTGAACAAAACCACCGCGGTCGCGAGGGAGATCGCGGCCGTGGCCGCCTTCACCATGCCCGTGAGATAGTAGTCGCTGTTCCAGATCGTCCACACCTCGAGCACATGCGTGGAGCCGCAGGCCACGATGAACGCGCCGAACATCAGAAAAATCGCCGGATAAGGCAGGTCGCGCCGCCTGCGCACGAAATAAACCAAGCCGAGCGGAATCGAGAAATACGCCAGCGCGATCAGTCCGTCGGAAAGCGCATGCAACCAAATCAGAGTCGGCGTCCAAAGGTAGCATTGTCCGTGGGGCATGAAATTCCCCCCGCACAGCTCCATAAGCCACTCTCTCATTTTGCAAATCTACTGCTTCTACATGGCGACTCCAACAATTTGTGCCGGGGTTTATCCTCCATTCCCCGGGGAGGCCGGCAGGGAAATCGACGACGAGCTTCCTGTTCAACTCAGGACTTGCGCAGCCCCTCCGCCTTACACAAGTTCCGCCTCCCGTCAGTTCAGACGGCGCGATCGCCAAGTGGTAAGGCCGAGCTCTGCAAAAGCTCTACCGCCGGTTCGATTCCGGCTCGCGCCTCCAATTTCTAAAAAAACCGCGGCATAAACGGCCGCGGTTTTTTGTTTTTCACACCCGGAAAAAGCGAAACCGGCGTGCTTGCGCCGCGCCGGTCTGATCCTCCCCCGCCGCCCGGCGGCGCGTGGCGCGCCGCCGCCACTCCGCTACGCCGAGGCGAGCACCCGCGGAAAAAGAACGTTGTTCTCCTTGTGCACGTGCTGGTGCATGTCGCGCTCCAGCCTGGCCAGGCCGTCGTAGAGCGCGCGGAAGGTGTTGCACGCCCACTCGGGCGGCGCGTAGCCGTCCGTCAGCTCCCGAAAGCGGCCCAACGCGTCGCCGGCGTCGGCGTGCTCCCGCTCCAACTCGGAAACCGCGGCGCGCAATTCCTCGCGCTCCGCCGGACCGCCCGCGCCGGCCGCGAGAGCCCGGATACGCGGGAACACCGCCGTCTCCTCGTCCGCCATATGCGCCGCCAGCTCGGGCGCGAAGCGCTCGAACACCGCCCGGATCTCGACCAGCCGGGGCTCGTCCGATCCATGCACGGCCGCCACCTTGCGGGTCATGAAATCCAGCCGGGGCAACTCCTCGCGCAGGTAGCCGTGGTGCGTCGTTTCGATGTGGTCGCAAAGCTGCGACACGCTCATGGCGTTCGCGTCGGCCAGACCGCCGCCCTCCGCCGCGCCGTCCAACGCCGCCAGCATCGCCAGCACCGTGACGGCGTCCAGGCCCTTGACCGCGCAGACTTCGGCCAGGGGCTTCTTGCCGCCGCAGCAGTAGTCGATGCCGAGCTTTTCAAAGGCGCGGGCCCGGATCGGGGCGGCGCGCACGAGTTCGCCGACGGTGGTTTCCAGATTTGGAGTGTTCATTCGAGTAGATCGATCGATTAAGGCGGGCCGCCGGTTGCCGGCGCGTTGCCGCCGTCGACATCCCATCCTCGCCCGACGCACCTGAAAAGCCGCCCGCGCCAAAGTCTTGATCCAGGTCAAAGCGACGGACGGAAAACACGCGCCACCCCGCCCCGCCGCTCCGTGCCCGCGCGGCCGCGGCCGCCCCGCAGGCCTCATCCATCGATCCGCGCCCCGTCCCAGCCGAGCTGCACCCGCGCCGCCGGCGACAGGAGATCCGGCGTCCACGTCGGCTCCCACACCAGGTCCACGCGCGCCGTGCTCACGCCCGTCACCGCCTCGACAGCCGCCTTCACGCCCGAGGTGATCACGTCGCCGGCCGGGCAATACATCGAGGTCAACGTCATCGTCACCGCCACCGCGCCGTCCTCGCCGACCGCGACGCCATAGATCAGGCCAAGATCGCGCACGCTCACGCCAAACTCGGGATCGTAGACCCCGCCGCAGGCGTCGAGCAGCGCAGGGATGAGCGGATGTTCAGCAGGTTGCTCGAGATGAGTCGCGGCTATCGCCGGTTCTAGGTTCATGGGAGGAGGGGAAAAGACGCGCGCGCGCCGGCTTGATCACGACCGCCGCCGCTGCGCCGGGATCGCCAGGGACGCCACCGACACCGGCGACATCGGCGACGCCCGAGCCGCGGACCGGAAGAGGCGCCGGCCCGCGCCCGCGCAGGTGCGCCAGCACGCGGGCTGCGTTGCCCAGCCACAGCGCCGCCCCCGCCGCCAGCAGAACGCCCCCCGCCGCCGCCGGCCCGCGCGTCTCCGTCATCGCTCCGACGAGCAGGCAGGCCAGGCCGAGCAAATGCGCGCCCAGCCACCATTCCTCCAGGAGACGCGACGAAAGCGCGGTCGCCACCGGCACCGGCCCGCGCCCCACGCGCGGCCCGTAGGCCTTCATCCAGACGAGAAAGGGCAATATCTTCGCCAACATGCCGAGCACGGCGAGGCTCAGCCCGCCCGCGATCACCACCAACCCGTAGCCCGCCGCCGACGACGGCATGCGCTCCGCCCCGGCCGCCCCGAGGACCAACGCGAGCCCGCCCGCGGCGCCCAGCCCGAGCAGGGCCATGCCCACGACAAACGCGCGCACGCCCACGTCGAGCCTCCGTCGACGGCGCGAGGCCAAGGTCGACACGAACGCCCACCCCGTGCCCGCCAGCCCCGCCGCCAGCACGACGGCGCCGGCCACCGCCGGCCACCGCACCCCCCACGCCAGCCCCGCCGCCAAAAGCGGCAGGCCCGCCTGCGTCGCGAGCAGCCCCGCCATCGCGACCCCGGGCCGCCTCGCCTCGCCCATCGTGAACATCGGCACGAGTTGAAACGTCACGCCTTGCAACAACCCCGCGAAATACCCGACCAGTCCCAGATGCGCGTGCGCGCGCAACAGGTCCAACATCGAAAGCGGCAAATATCCCTGCCGCCGGTTCAACGCCATCGCCACGCCGGCCGCCGCCGTCACGAACAGCCACCCCGCCGCGAAAACGAAACTCCACGCCGCCGCGTCGCGCCGCCGCGCGACGCGAAACGTGCGCAGCGTCGTCACGCCGACGATCACGACACCCGCCACGATCGCCAGCCCGCCCAGCCCGGCCGCGGCATAACGGCCGCCCTCCAGGCCCCACACCAGCGTCGCCACG